>WLQO01000041.1 GCA_009698295.1 Actinomycetota bacterium
ATGTCTGGCTAGATGTTCGCCATTTATCTGGTTTCGAAAGCCGCTTCCCAACGATTTACGCATCTTGCATGGCTCACGGAATAAATCCAAGTAAAGATTTAATTCCAGTAGCGCCAGCATCGCATTATGCATCCGGAGGCGTGCGGGTTGATTTAAATGGACGCACTAGCGTTAACGGTCTATATGCCTGCGGAGAAACCGCTTGTTCAGGAGTTCATGGAGCAAATAGATTGGCTTCAAATTCACTTCTTGAAGGCTTGGTATTTAGCGCTCGAATTGCCGCAGATATCGCTGCCAACTTAACAGAGCGTTCTGCACCAGTTTCAGATTCATCTAAAGCAATCCTGTTAGAGCCTAAAACCAGACGCGAATTACAATTAAGTATGAGCCGAGGTGCTGGTGTATTACGTTCTTCTGATTCATTATTACAAACCAGCGCTGATTTAACGCGAATCCAGGATCGCACTAGTACGAACCCATGTGTTGAAGCTTGGGAGACAACAAATTTATTCCAATTAGCTGAAGCAATTCTAAAAGCTGCGTTGATCAGACAAGAGACGCGTGGATCTCACTGGCGTGAAGATTTTCCAAACCCAGATAGAAATTGGCGGAAAAGAATTGTTCAGGAGTTAGACCGCAATGGAAATTGGAGCACTAGTTATCAAGAGGTAGGTGAACAGTGACTGATCAGGAGCTCGTTAAGGCTGCTCTAGCCGAAGATTTAGCCGGGGGAGTCGACATCACTTCGCATGCGACCATCGCCGAAAATGCGACATCCACCGCTGATTTTGTTGCCCGCATGGATGGAGTTATCGCTGGAATCAGCCTCACCCACGCTGTTCTAAATGAAGTTGGTCTCACTGATATAAAACTATTAAAGAAAGATGGAGATCAAGTAAAAGCGGGAGATGTGTTAGTAACTGTGCGGGGCAACACTCGCGCAATTTTATTGGCAGAGCGCACCGCCCTTAATTTCTTTGGTCACCTAAGTGGCATCGCTACTTTGACTAGTAAGTGGGTTTCAGAAGTTGCTGGAACCAAGTGCCAGGTACGTGATACCCGCAAGACAACTCCAGGAATGCGGACCATTGAAAAATATGCAGTTCGTATGGGTGGTGGAACAAATCACCGCATGAACCTAAGTGATGCTGCTCTAATTAAAGATAACCACATCGCTGCCGCCGGTGGAGTCGTCTCTGCCTTTTCGCAGGTACGCGCTGCTTATCCAAGTGCTGAAATTGAGATTGAAGTGGATACATTGCAGCAGTTACAAGAGGTATTGCCGCAGAAGCCGGACCTAGTCTTGTTGGACAACATGTCGCCAGAACAATGTGCACAAGCTGTTGCTCTGGTTGGCGGAATTTGTAAGTTAGAAGCATCAGGTGGAATCTCGATTGCCAATGCGCGCGCGTATGCGCAATCTGGCGTCGATTACATCGCAATTGGAGCGCTGACACATTCTGCTCCTGTCTTTGATATCGGCCTAGATCTGAGAGCGGAGTAATTATGTTGTTAACAGTAGATGTCGGAAATACAAATACCGTTTTAGGTATTTTCGAAGGAGAAGAATTGATTCGCTCTTGGCGAGTTAAAACCGATCCGCGCACAACTTCTGACGAGTTGTGGTTGCAATATCACGCGCTCGTTGCTGGCTATGAAATTACCGGTCTATCAATCTGTTCTACAGTCCCAGCCACGTTGCGGGAACTGCGCACCATGATTGCTGCATATTTTTCAAATATACCAACGACAATTGTGGAACCAGGAACAAAGACAGGCGTTCCACTCTTAGTTGATAATCCAAAAGAAATTGGCGCAGATCGCATCGTAAATACCTTGGCTGCACACACTCTTTATGGCGGTCCAGCGATTGTTGTGGATTTTGGAACATCAACAAACCTGGATGTTGTTTCTCCAAAAGGGGAATTCCTTGGTGGCGCACTTGCACCCGGCATTGAAATATCAGTTGATGCGCTGGCAGCGCGCGCGGCACAGCTTCGCAAAGTAGAACTGATACGACCTAAAAACGTTATTGGGAAGAACACAGTCGAAGCTTTGCAATCTGGAACCATCTTTGGCTTTGCTGGACAAGTAGATGGATTAGTCGATCGCATCGTCGCTGAATTAGCGCAGAGCTATGACGGTGCCCCAACTGTGATTGCAACTGGCGGACTTGCTCCACTAATTATTGGAGTTGCCGAAACTATTGATGAGCATGAGCCTGATCTCACCTTGATTGGGCTGCGCCTTATCCACGAGCGAAATATCTAGTAGGTAGACTCACGCCATTATGAGTAAAGAAGAGCAGCCCGCAGCCTCGGTAGAAGATGACCTACCTGAGCAATTACGCATCCGTCGCGAAAAACGCGCCGGGCTAATTGAACGCGGTGTCGAGCCTTATCCGGTTGCTGTATCACGCACTGCCTCGCTTGCCGAAATTCGCGCAAAGTATGCAAATCTTGAAACGGATTCAGCTACAGGTGATATTCAAAGCCTGACAGGTCGCGTTATTTTCAAACGTGATACTGGAAAACTATGTTTTGCAACGCTGCGCGAAGGCGATGGCACTGAACTACAAGCGATGCTCTCGCTCGACAAAGTCGGTGAAGAAACTTTAAATTCTTGGAAGAGCGATATAGACCTTGGCGATATCGTCAGCGTTACTGGTGAAATTATCACTTCTAAGCGCGGGGAACTATCTATTCTCGCCAATAGCTACGCGATGGCAGCGAAATCACTTCGTCCGCTGCCAAATGATCACAAACCAATGTCAGAAGAAACTCGCGTACGTATGCGTTATGTAGATTTGATTGTGCGCGAGGAAGCTCGTTCAAATGCACGTCTGCGCCCAGCGGTAATGCGTTCGTTGCGTGAGACTTTCCAGAAGGAAAACTTTGTAGAAGTAGAAACTCCTATGTTGCAAGTTATGCATGGTGGAGCTGCAGCTCGACCCTTTAAATCTTTCAGTAATGCTTACGATATGGATCTTTACCTTCGCATCGCCCCAGAGCTATTTTTGAAGCGATGCGTTGTGGGTGGCATAGAACGCGTATTTGAAATTAATCGTAACTTCCGCAATGAAGGTGCAGATTCATCTCACTCGCCAGAATTTGCGATGATCGAGAGCTATCAGGCTTATGGTGATTGGCGCTCGATTGCAGAATTAACTCGTACCTTGGTGCAGAACGCTGCAATGGCGATCTCTGGTTCGCATGTTGTTACTCATCACGATGGTCGCCAAGCCGACCTAGGTGGCAAGTGGCGCGAGATTTCACTTTATGACGCAATATCTGAAGGCGTTGGAGAAAGCGTTACTGCGCTAACTTCGCTGGAAGATTTAAAGAAAATAGCCACCAAATTAGGTATGAAGATTGATCCGAAGTGGATAACAGGCAAGTTAGCGGAAGAAATTTTTGAACATGTAGCTAAAGATCAATTGATAGCACCTACTTTCGTAATGGGCTTCCCAGTTGATACTTCTCCACTAGTTCGTGCTCACCGCGAACTGCCTGGTGTTGCTGAAAAGTGGGATCTTTACGTCGATGGTTTTGAACTTGCGACTGGATACTCCGAATTAATCGATCCTGTAATCCAGCGCGAGCGTTTAGTTGAACAAGCAACTCTTGGGGCTAAAGGCGACCTAGAAGCGATGCAGGTTGATGAAGATTTCTTGAGAGCTATGGAGTTTGCGATGCCACCAACTGGTGGAATGGGAATGGGCGTCGATCGTTTATTGATGGCGCTAACCGGCTTAGGAATTCGCGAAACAATTTTGTTCCCACTGGTAAAACCTGAAACAGATTAACAATGATCGTTATTCGCCCAGCTCGCACTAGCGATGTTAAAACTATCCGCCATCTTGTAGATTCTTATGCTGCACCTGGTCAAATGTTAAGCAAAGAAACCGTAACTCTTTATGAAAGTGTTCAAGAATTTACAGTTGCTGAAGTCGATGGAAAAGTTGTTGGTTGTGGTGCGCTCCATGTGTTGTGGGATGACTTAGCAGAAGTTCGTACTGTCGCAGTAGAAGAAACTTTTCATAAAAAGGGAATTGGCCATCAGATACTTCAATCAATTATTGAACGTGCGCGCGAAGTGGGTGTCGAAAGAATTTTCTGTCTAACTTTCCAAACTGAATTCTTTGGCCGCCATGGATTTGTTGAGATTGAAGGCACGCCAGTTGCGCCAGATGTATATCAAGAGCTATTGCGTTCGTACGATGCTGGTGTTGCAGAATTCTTGGATCTTGAGGCTGCCAAGCCCAATACTCTGGGTAACACCAGGATGCTGCTCACCCTTTAAGACCCCATCGCTAGATTTTTTGGGGAATATCGCCCCTAAATCTGGGGTTCTACTCATCAAATGCCAACCACCTCGCGCCTTCCCTGCGTTGGGTTATAGGCTTACCGCAAGCACAAGTTAAGTTTTAGAAGGAGATAGCCGATGTTTGAGCGCTTTACCGATCGAGCCCGACGAGTAGTTGTCTTGGCTCAAGAAGAAGCACGCATGCTCAATCACAATTACATCGGCACCGAACACATACTTCTTGGATTAATCCATGAAGGCGAAGGCGTAGCCGCTAAAGGCTTAGAAGCGCTCGGCATTTCCCTTGAAGGCGTTCGCGCACAAGTTGAAGAAATTATTGGGCAAGGACAGCAAGCCCCAAGTGGACATATTCCTTTTACTCCCCGTGCCAAGAAAGTTCTTGAGCTATCTCTCCGTGAAGCTTTGCAATTAGGCCACAACTACATCGGCACAGAACATATTTTGCTCGGTTTAATCCGCGAAGGCGAAGGCGTTGCGGCACAAGTTCTTGTAAAGCTAGGCGCAGATTTAAATCGTGTGCGTCAACAAGTTATTCAACTTCTCTCTGGTTACCAAGGAAAAGAAGCAGCAACATCAAGCGGACCTGCAGAAGGAACACCTTCTACTTCACTTGTTCTCGATCAATTTGGTCGCAACCTGACACAAGCTGCGCGTGAAGGAAAACTAGATCCGGTCATCGGCCGCGAAAATGAAATTGAACGTGTGATGCAGGTACTTTCCCGCCGCACTAAAAATAACCCAGTATTAATTGGAGAACCAGGCGTTGGTAAAACTGCAGTTGTTGAAGGTTTAGCTCAAGCGATCTTCAAAAATGATGTTCCAGAAACTTTGAAAGATAAGCAGTTGTATTCACTCGATCTAGGCGCACTCGTTGCCGGCAGTCGATACCGCGGTGATTTTGAAGAACGCCTAAAGAAAGTCTTGAAAGAGATTAAGACTCGCGGCGATATTATTTTGTTTATCGATGAAATTCATACCCTTGTCGGTGCAGGCGCCGCAGAAGGTGCTATCGATGCAGCAAGCATTTTGAAGCCAATGCTGGCACGTGGTGAATTACAGACAATTGGCGCAACAACTTTGGATGAATACCGTAAGCATGTTGAGAAAGATGCTGCGCTAGAACGTCGCTTCCAACCAATTCAAGTAAAAGAGCCATCTGTTGCTCACACAATTGAAATTCTTAAGGGTCTGCGCGATCGTTACGAAACCCATCACCGCGTATCAATCACCGATGGTGCACTTGCAGCAGCTGCAAATATGGCTGATCGCTATGTATCTGATCGTTTCTTGCCAGATAAGGCGATCGACCTTATTGATGAAGCCGGATCACGCCTTCGTATCAAGCGAATGACTGCACCAGCTGAACTCCGCGAATTCGATGAGAAGATCGCTGAAGCTCGCAAGGCGAAAGAATCTGCAATCGATGGCCAAGATTTTGAAGGCGCTGCTGCACTTCGCGATAAAGAGAAGACTCTTATCGCAGAAAAAGTAGAGGCAGAAAAGAATTGGAAGGCAACAGATCTCGATAAGGTAACTGAAGTTGATGAAGAACTAATAGCACAAGTTCTTTCAGCCTCAACTGGTATCCCAGTATTTAAATTAACTGAAGAAGAGACTGCTCGTCTGCTTCGTATGGAAGATGAACTTCATCGCCGTGTGATTGGCCAAGATCAAGCGATCAAAGCGCTGTCACAGGCGATTCGCCGTACTCGTGCAGGTCTAAAGGATCCAAAGCGTCCTGGTGGTTCATTTATCTTCGCTGGCCCTTCAGGTGTTGGTAAGACAGAACTTTCGCGCACTCTTGCTTCATTCTTATTTGGCGATGAGACCGCACTTATTCAACTAGATATGTCTGAGTATTCAGAGCGCCATACAGCGTCACGTTTATTTGGTGCACCTCCCGGATATGTTGGTTACGACGAAGGTGGACAGCTAACTGAAAAGGTTCGCCGCCGTCCGTTCTCAGTTGTCTTATTCGATGAGATCGAAAAGGCTCACCCAGATATTTTCAACTCACTTCTGCAGGTTCTAGAAGATGGTCGCCTTACAGATGCACAAGGTCGCACCGTCGACTTCAAGAACACTGTAATCATCATGACTACCAACCTTGGTACCCGTGATATTTCAAAGAGCCTTGGACTTGGCTTTGCAAATGTCGATGATGATTTAACAAATTACGATCGCATGAAGGGCAAGGTTCAAGATGAACTCAAGAATCACTTCCGCCCTGAGTTCCTAAACCGTATTGATGATGTAATCGTCTTCCACCAGTTAACAAAAGATCAGATTATTCAAATTGTTGATTTGATGATCGCGAACTTGGATGAACGCTTGAAGGCGAAAGATATGGGAATCGAACTTACCCAAGCAGCCAAAGATCTACTGGCCGCCCGTGGTTACGATCCGCTTCTTGGCGCCCGTCCATTGCGTCGCACAATTCAGCGCGAGATCGAAGATTCACTCTCAGAGCGAATTCTCTTTGGTGAGCTAAAGGCTGGCGAAATCATCGTTGTCGATGTTGAAGGCGATGCTGCTGAAGCTAAATTCACATTTACTGGTGCAGCAAAGGCAGCGATGCCGGATTCGCCAGAAGACTTGGCCGCAGCAACTAATTAAGGAATTTTCTTTCCTGGATTCAAAATTGAATTTGGGTCGAATACTTTCTTAACTGCGCGTTGTAGCTCAACGACAGTCGAAGAGATTTCATTGGCGACAAAGCCAGCCTTGATCGAACCAATTCCGTGTTCACCGCTTGCGGTGCCACCAAGTGACTGAGCGATTTCGACAATCTTGCCAAATGCCTTTTGCGCGCGCTCTGCTGCCTTGGTATCACCATGATCATGAACGATAGTTGGGTGCATATTCCCATCACCGGCATGGCCGAAGATTCCAATTATTAGATTTGTTTCTTTACTTAACGCTTCTACCTTTTCTACAAATTCCGCAATCTTTGTGATCGGCAGCGCGACATCATCGAGCAAAGATGCTCCCATGCGTTCTAGCGCAGGATATGCCATTTTACGAACGCGAATTAAATCTGCCGCATCTGCTGGATCATCGGAGTAAACGCCATCAATCAAGCCAAATTCTTTACAGGTATTTAGCGCCGCTTCACAAAGGGAATGGTTCTCATCTAATTGCATTAATAAAACACTGCCGGCAACTTCAAAGCCGAGCGGGTGCCAAGCTTCAACAGCTTTTAAAGTTGTTTGATCAACGATTTCCAACATCGATGGCCGGTACTGCAAAAGTGCAGCAGCGGCACTTGCTGCCTTTGTAATATTTGGAAAAGTTGCTATCAAAGTTGATGGGGCAGCAGGACGAATCTCCAGATTTAAAGTGAGCTCGGTGATGATGCCAAGTGTTCCTTCAGAGCCGATAAATAAATGTAGTAAGTCATATGTAGTCACTGATTTCTTTGTAGCTTTACCGAGTTCAATAATTTCACCGCTTGCCAAAACAACTTGCATGGCCCGCACATGAGCTGCAGTGACGCCGTATTTAACGCAACACATGCCACCGGCATTGGTTGCAGCGTTGCCGCCAAGTGAAGACCAATCACGACTGGCGGGATCTGGCAGATATGCCAATCCAAATTTACTTGCTGCGGTATCAAGGTCCAGGTTGATCACTCCTGCTTGAACGCGTGCAATTTGATTTGCCGCATCAATTTCGATTATCTGGTTCATCTTTTCCAGTGAAATTACCAGCGAATCCGATGTGGCATTTGCTCCACCTGAAAGACCACTGCCCGCACCTCGGGTTACGACTGGGATCTTATTTTCATTGGCATATTTCATGGCAATTGAAATTTCCGCTGCACTGCGCGCCAGTAAAACCGCAAATGGTGGAGCACTTTGAGCAAATGGAGCTTGATCGCGTGAATAAGAAGTAGCGATGTCAGGATCCGAGATGAGTGAGCATTCTGGGCCAAGCAGTTTAGAAAGCGCTGCAAGATGGCTCATACGCGCAACTTTATCGTCTTTTCAATAAAGAATTAATCCCCAGTGATTTTTACTCTTTGCAACGCTTGATCGAGGCGCGATACTTCAAAGATTTCCATCCCATCGATCTTTACATCACTGCCTGCTGGCACAAGTGCGCGTTTAAAACCTAAACGATAAGCCTCAGCTAAGCGACGTGAGACCCCGCTTACCTTGCGGATTTCACCGGCTAATCCAACCTCACCGATTGCGACTAAATCTGCAGGAAGCGCCAGCGCTTTTGCAGCAGATGCAACAGCAAGGGCAAGCGCTAAATCTGCTGCAGGTTCTGACATCTTCATTCCGCCGACAGTTGCGGCATAAACATCCCGACCACCAACGCGCACATTTGCTCGCAGTTCAAGTACTGCCAGAGTCATTGAAGTACGCGCTGAATCAAGGCCGCTAGTAACGCGGCGCGCATTTCCAAAATCATTTTCTCGCCCTTGGCTGACGAGCGCTTGAATTTCGGCAAGAAGTGGGCGACGACCTTCGAGTGTCACGGTTACGCAAGTGCCAGGAACTGGCTCAGCATGGCGAGATGTAAATAAACCAGTGGGATCTAGAACGCTCTCGATTCCGGTATCACTTAGATCAAAGCAGCCAACTTCATCAGATGCACCAAAGCGATTCTTTATTGCGCGGATCAAACGAAGACGAGAATGGCGTTCCCCTTCAAATTGCAGAACGACATCGACGATATGTTCAAGCAAACGTGGACCTGCGATTGAACCATCTTTAGTTACATGGCCGACAAGGAGCAAAGTGATATCGCGATCTTTACAGATACGAATTAAGGCACCTGCAACTTCACGGACTTGAGTGACACCGCCTGGAGAACCATCTGCGGCTGCAGAACCAATTGTTTGCACGCTATCGATTATTAAAAGTTCTGGTTTAACTGAATCAATATGTGCGATAACTGCGCCTAAATCAGTTTCGGAGGCAAGAAATAATTTGGGGTCTACTGCGTTGATACGTTCAGCGCGAAGGCGCACTTGTGATGCGGATTCTTCTCCGCTGATGTAGAGCGCAGGAATTCCTTTAGCAGCAGTTTGCGCTGCAACAGATAAGAGAAGAGTCGATTTACCAACGCCAGGTTCGCCCGCGAGCAAGATTGCAGCCCCTGGAACTAACCCTCCGCCAAGTACGCGATCTAGTTCGGATACACCTGTTGCACG
>WLQO01000042.1 GCA_009698295.1 Actinomycetota bacterium
AAAATTTCAGTAATTGTTAACTCTGCAAAGACCTTGATATGTGATTCGTAATCACCGTGTTCGCGCTTATCAGCTTGTTGCAGAGCAACAATCTTCTGTTGCATTGTGCGGATTAGCTCAAGTCCGGTGCGGTCACCGACGTGTGCAAGACGTGGATATTCGTGTCCACCGAAGTTACGTTGGCTGATCTTTCCTTCTTTGGTGCGATCAAAGAGCGCGCCCCAAACTTCAAGTTCCCAGATGCGATCTGGAGATTCCTTGGCATGAAGTTCTGCCATGCGGAAATGGTTAAGGAATTTGCCACCGCGCATCGTGTCGCGAAAGTGCACCATCCAGTTATCGTTTGAATTCGCATTTCCCATTGAGGCAGCTGCGCCACCTTCGGCCATAACTGTGTGGGCCTTACCGAATAGTGATTTGCAGATGATCGCAACGCGCAGACCAGATTCACGCGCTTCTACAGCTGCGCGCAGACCGGCGCCACCGGCGCCAATTACAAGAACGTCGTACTTATAACGCTCGAGCGCTGTCTTTTCTGTAGTCATATCTATTGGCATCCTTTAGAAGAAGTAGAAATTGGTCCAGGCGCCAGTTGCAACTTGGCGAACGTAAATATCGGCAAAAGCAACTGCTGCAAGTGAGTACCAAGCAAATTGCTGATGCTTGTGATTTAGAAGAGAAACCCAGGTCCATAACTTGTAACGAATTGGATGTGCCGAGAAATGCTTCAAACGTCCACCAACTGTGTGGCGACATGTGTGGCAAGAAAGTGAATAGAACCAGAGAAGTGAAGAGCTCGCTAACAACACAAGTGAACCAACGCTCATGTGGCCCCATTGACCTTCAGCGTTCTTAAATGAAATGACCGCATCATAAGTAAGGAAGACGTTAAAAACTAAACCAGCATAAAAGAACCAACGGTGTGCATTTTGCAAAATAAGTGGAGCACGAGTTTCACCGGTGTATTTGGTGTGTGGTTCAGCAACTGCACAAGCAGGTGGTGATAACCAGAATGCGCGGTAGTAAGCCTTGCGGTAGTAATAACAAGTCATACGGAAACCAAGTGGGAAGATCAAAATGATCAACGCTGGTGAAAGTGCGAAGTTAAAAATTTCTGCACTAACTGGGGTCCAACCAAAAATTGTTGAACCATCGACGCAAGCTTGGGAAAGACATGGTGAATAGAAAGGAGAGATCAGCGGCTCTACGAAATAGTTATCGCCTTCGAATGCGCGGAATGTGGCATAGATAATGAAGGAAAAGAGAACTGCAAAAGTTATGGCAGGTTGTAGCCACCATTTATCTGTACGAAGCGTGCGCTCTTTTATCTTGGCGCGGGTTGGAGAAAAGACTCCGGACATTGCTTCCCCTTTGATTTAAAGATTACCTAAGGAGAAGTGTGCGCTTGATTGGTAAAAGTGGCTAGGCGTAACCCCGCACTAAGGCTATGAAGTCAGCCACAGCAGGAGAGAAAAATGGCGGAGGGCGTGGGATTTGAACCCACGAAACTTTCGTTTGCCGGTTTTCAAGACCGGTGCACTCGGCCGCTATGCGAGCCCTCCGTGGGAGAGATTACCCGAAGTTGGTAAGCATTAAAAATCGGCGGTGATTACTGCGGAAGTTCGAGGAGTTTCTCAATAACGATAGCGACGCCATCTTGGTTATGAGGTGGCGCTACATCTTTCGCATTTGCAGGGCCTGCATGGTGGCCATCGATCATCGCATAAGAGCGATGCGCCCATTGCAACATAGAAAAGTCATTTGGGTTATCGCCAAATGCAACGCAATCTTCTGCAGAAATTCCAATTCGCGATGCCATCATCGCCAAAGTTTCGCCTTTAGAAACTCCTAGCGCGGAAATTTCTAGTAGCGAATCATTATTTGCTGAGTGCGTAACATTTACAACTCCCTGAAGCGCAGGTGTTGCAAGCGCCAACATCTCATCTGCCGAAATTTCTTCTTGCGAAAGTCTGGCAAGCAACTTAAGCGCTGGTCGATTTGTAACTGAATCAATTGTGTCAACGCCAACATCATCCATTCCGATATCCCATCGTGGGATATAAGCCTTTTCGCGATGAAAGTGATCGTTGGATTCAACAGCAAAAGAAACATTCGGAATTGTCTTACGCAGAATATCTACTGCCGTCTGCAATTCAACGGGTTGAATCATCCACTGTTCTAAAACTTTATCGTTGTGCATGTCATATAAAAGTCCGCCATTACAACAAATCGCGGTTCCGAAATCAAAGGCTTCGCGAACATCTCCCATCCAGCGCGGAGGGCGACCAGTAACAAAGAAGATTTCAATTCCTAAATCGCGAGCCTTGGTGAATGCGGCGATCGTGCGATGCGAAATTCCTTCGTTGTGCGGAACTATCGTGCCATCTAAATCTGTTGCAATTAATTTGGGGCGGCGATCACTCACACAAGCTCAAATCTCTTCATTCCGAGGAATGGTTGCAGCGCTGCTGGAACATTTACAGTTCCATCTGAATTTTGGTGGTTCTCTAAAATCGCAACAATCATGCGGGGAATCGCTACCAGCGTGCCATTTAAAGTCGCAACCGTCTTGGTTCCGTCAGCATCTTTGTATCGAATATTTAACCGGCGGGCTTGGAATTCGGTGCAGTTCGAAGTACTTGTGACCTCACGATATGCGTTCTGGGTAGGAATCCAAGCTTCGATATCAAATTTACGAGTTGCACTCGACCCTAAATCACCAGAGGCCACATCAATAACACGGAATGGAATCTCCATCGCGTTTAGGAAATCTTTCTCCCATTGCAACAAGCGAGCATGTTCAGCTTTGGCTTCCTCTGGTTTGCAGAATGAGAACATTTCAACTTTATCGAATTGATGTACGCGAATAATTCCACGAGTATCTTTTCCGTAACTTCCAGCTTCGCGGCGGAAACATGTTGAATATCCAGCGTAACGAAGTGGTAACTTTTCAGCCGGTAGGACTTCATCCATGTGATAAGCCGCAAGTGGAACTTCACTTGTACCGACTAAGTAAGAATCATCTTTCTCTAAATGATAAACATTTTCCGCAGCTTGGCCTAGAAAACCAGTGCCTTCCATCGCAGCAGGCTTAACCAGTACTGGTGGAATAACTGGAGTAAATCCTGCTTTTAAAGCGCTTTGAATTGCGTAGTTAACGAGTGCAAATTCCAACAACGCTCCGACGCCAGTTAAATAATAAGAACGTGAACCAGAAACTTTTGCACCGCGTTCGGTGTCAATTGCGCCAAGCAATTTGCCAAGTTCAACGTGATCTTTTGCCTCAAATCCATCTTTTGCAAAGTCGCGTGGTGTGCCAACGTGTTCGATAGTTACAAAATCTGCTTCGCCACCGATAGGTGCTTCAGGATCTAAAAGATTTGAAAGTTGCATAACAAGCGCGCTGGCTTGGGCTTCGACTTCAGCTCGTTTGGCATCTGCTGCCTTTACTTTTTCAGCAAGAGCTTTGGCGTTCTCAAGCAGGGCCGCTTTTTCATCGCCTTTAGCCGCACCGACAGATTTAGAGAGGGTGTTCTGTTCTGCGCGCAACGTTTCAAATTCAGCAAGGGCTGCACGACGGATATCGTCGATTGCTAAAACTTGATCAACGATCGCAACATTTTCGCCGCGACCTTTTTGTGAAGCGCGCATCGCATCCGGATTTTCACGCAAGAACTTAAGATCTATCATCGTTATTGCGCCTCTCTCGGATAAGAACCTAAGAATCTGATGTCATCACAAATTTCACGCAGTTCTGCAATGCTGTTGCCAACCGCTGAATCATTAATGTGGCCTTCTACATCAATAATGAAATGGTAGTGACCTAATTCGCGTCCAGTGGGACGACTCTGAATAAATGTCAGGTTTACGCTATTTTTTGCAAAAACCTGCAGGATTTCTAATAGCGCTCCGGCATGGTCGATACCAATAAAGACCGCCATTGAAGTCCGATCGTTGCCGGTGGCCTCAGGAATCCAACCCGGTTTTTGAGCGCAGATAAAGCGAGTAACCGCGCCAGTGTTATCACCAATGTCTTCAGCGATTATTTCTAAACCAAAATGTGATGCCGCAGCACTGGATGCAATAGCAGCATCGAGCTCACCTTTACTTACCAACTCTGCAGCAGCTGAGGTGGAGTTAGTTGGCACGACTTCTGCGTGCGGATAGTTCTTAGCAATATATGCGCGGCATTGAGATTCCGCATGAGGATGTGTTCCGATTCGGGCAAATTTGGTTGTGCCAGGTTTTGCCATAAAGGCAAATGAAACCGGCAGTGTTACTTCGCCTGCGATGGTTAGTGGATCCCCAGTTGCAAGCTCATCTAAAGTGCGGGCGACGACGCCTTCAACTGAATTTTCAATTGGAACAAGTGCGAATTGTGCATCGCCGGTACGCACTGCGTTTAGCGCTGCGGTGACATTCGCGAATGGGATTAAAACATCAGAATCGCAAGTGATCTTCTTTAGCGCAGCCTCAGTAAAAGTCCCGACTGGACCTAAGTAGGCAAATCTCTGACTTTCTGATGCGCTCACTGGTTAAGGATACCTGTTTAAAAGTGGGCGCCGATCCCCAATTAAATCTTTACTTAAATACTGCGCAAGATTTCACGCACAAAGCCAGGGCGGTCAGTAATCAGATTATCCACGCCTAAGTCGTAACAGAGCCTAATGTCAGAAGGTTCATCCACGGTCCAAACATTTAACTTACGTCCTGTGTCTTTGATGCGCTTTGCCAACCCCGGATCTTTCCGCAATCGCGTAATTTCTGGTCCTAAAGATTGCGCAGAAGAATGTCGCGCATTAAACCAAGGCATGTAGTTATTAAGTAAATATGTAGTTTCTATATTTTTATCAAGTTGTTTTATTCTTTCAATTGCAAACCAAGAAAATGACATGATATTTACCTCAATTCCAGCTTTTGCAATTCGCTTCTTTTCTGAATTAATTTTTTTAACCAATAGATCTTCAATCGCCGTACGAGAGGGCACTGGGTGTTTTGTCTCCAAAAACAATGACTTCTTCTGGCTAATTCCAAAATCTAAGATCTCATCGATGTTTAGTATTTGAGGATAAATCATTTTCAGTTGTGCATAGGAACTTCCAGAAACCACCGCTTTATTATTTGCACAACGTGTTAAATCTGCGTCATGCCATAAAACTGCAACTCCATCTTTTGTTAATCGAAGATCGCATTCCAAGCCATCGGCACCTTGGTGGACCGCGCTTTCATATGCCGCCATAGTCATCTCTGGAAAGTCATGAGATGCCCCGCGATGAGCGTAGATCTTCATAGTTTGAGATTAACACCATTAGGCTAAGCGGTATGAGCCGGCTTTACTTTCAATGCGCAGCGCGATCTGCTGTCGGTTTAGTACGCAACGGCAATGAAGATTCTGCTCTGATTGGTTCGCAGTTAATCGCAGTTGCAGATGGCATGGGCGGACATGCTGGTGGCGAAATCGCATCAGCGGTAGCTATTAACACTTTGTCAGAAATCGCCCCAACTTTTATCAACTCAGAAATCGATGATGAATCCGCTAGCGATCTTTTCCTTAACTCACTGCACACTATTGATAGCCAAATTCGCGCAGTGACCCAAGATGAACCACAACTAGCTGGAATGGGAACAACGCTTACTGCGCTCTTTATCAATGCTGCTGAAATTTCACTGTTGCACATTGGCGATACGCGGGCCTATCGACTGCGCGGAAATGATTTGGAGCAACTCAGCGCGGATCACACCGTTCTGCAAGAGCTGCTCAGTAAAGGGATTATCTCGGAATCAGATGCGCAAGGACATCCGCAGAGATCGATGCTCACCCAAGCGCTTATGGGTGAAGGAAACCTGGAGCCCTCACTTCATATTTTCGAAGGAAAAATTCAGGATCGCTACTTAGTATGTAGCGACGGGTTGACTGGGGTTTTAAGCGATAAGGAAATTAAATCTTTGATTAAAGGTAAGGATGCCGCTGCTGCAGTAGATGCCTTGATTGATGCCACATATATAAATGGTGCACCTGATAACGTCACGGTCATTCTGGCAGATCTAGTGGAATCGAATACCAGCGACGTTGAAAAGATGGGAGCGGCTAAAGCATGATGAATAAAGTTTTAGGCGGTCGCTATCAATTAGGAGCGATGATCGGCACCGGCGGAATGGCCGATGTTTACATCGCACAAGACCAACGTTTATCGCGCGAAGTCGCCGTAAAAATCTTGCGCAGTGATTTGGCAAAAGATTCAACTTTCGTCGCGCGCTTTAGAAAAGAAGCGAAGGCGGCAGCTGGCCTTAACCACCCTGGAATCGTTGCTGTTTATGACTCAGGTGAAGAACCTGCTCCTTACATAGTCATGGAATTAGTTTCTGGACACACTCTGCGCGAGTTAATTCACGATGGAGAGCGCTTGCCACTTGATCGCGCGCTTGAAATCGGTGCGGGCATTCTTGCGGCGTTGGATTATTCACATCAACGCGGAATTGTGCATCGCGATATAAAGCCCGCCAACGTAATGATCACCAATAAAGGCGATGTAAAGGTGATGGATTTTGGTATCGCGCGTGCGATGGATGATTTAGGTGCAACTTTAACTAGCACCTGGAACGTAGTCGGCACCGCACAGTATTTATCACCGGAACAAGCGCTCGGTGAAATCGCAGATGCGCCAACAGATATTTATTCAACAGGATGTTTATTATTCGAACTTCTAACTGGGCGTCCTCCATATACAGGTGAGACTCCAGTTTCAATTGCATATCAACATGTATCAGGTGCTTTAACACCGGCTCGTCAATTGCAACCTGATCTGCCGGAAAGCGTAGAAGTATTGTTAACGGTGGCACTCGCCAAGAAACCAGAAGATCGTTACGAATCTGCAAGTGCCATGCTGGAAGATATTAATAAGATTCGCGCCGGACAAAATATTTCTACAAAGGTAGCCCGAACTCCGCTCGTCAGTCGTCGCACTGCGTTGATCACTGGAATTGCAGTTATTGCGGCAGGTATTGCAGCGATCGTTGGGCTCTCCATGAATGGTGGGTCTACTCCTTCACTTGGCAATGAAATTCCAAATGTGGTTGGTCTGACCGAACCAGAAGCGCGCGCCTTACTTCCTGATTACACAGTCACGGTACAACGTGCTCATGATCCGCGTATTCCGAAAGATCGTGTGGCTAGCCAAATTCCATTGGCGACAACTCAAATTAAGAAGGGCTCTGCTGTAACGCTAACAATTTCCGATGGCCCAGGTGATGCAACCGTGCCTGATGGTTTGGTCGGGATGTCTTTGATTGATGCGCGATCAGCACTTGCTGCTGCTGGTTTAGTGATCTCTAAAACTGAAGCGGCGCCATCAGATGAAATGCAAGGAACTGTTTTAAGTGTGACTCCCGAAGCAGGTTCGACTATTACTGCAGGTGCAGGAGTTGTGTTAACAATTGCTAGCGGTGAAGTTGAAGTGCCAGATCTAATCGGTATCGAAGCGATTCAAGCTAAAACTTTATTGATCCAGGCAGGTTTCTTGGTGCGTGAATTTAACGATTATGACGCAGCACAAACTGCGGGAGTTGTTATTCGACAGGCACCAGCACCGGGAACTACTCAAACTATTGGTAAACCCGTAACTATTACTATAAATAAAGCTCCGTAATTTAAGAGCTTCGTCCGACTACTGGTGACAACCCCACAGATTTGGCGAGCGCGTTTTTATCTCCACATTGCGTCAGCCAGTTCGCCAACATCAGGTGACCGTGTTCAGTCAGAACTGATTCCGGATGAAATTGCACGCCTTCGATAGGTAAAGTTTTATGGCGCAGGGACATAACTACACCGGATTCGGTTTGACCCGTAATCTCAAGTTCATCAGTAACAGTGTCGCGCTCAACGGCTAGCGAGTGGTAGCGAGTTGCGGTAAATGGTGAAGGTAAATTACTTAGTACACCTTTACCTTCATGAATTACTTGAGAAGTTTTTCCATGTAAAAGTTCTGGGGCGCGTGAAACAGTTGCACCAAATGCGACGGCAATTGCTTGGTGGCCTAGGCAAACTCCAAATAGCGGAATCTTATTTTCGGCGCAATATTTGATCATCTCAATACTTACTCCCGCTGCCTCCGGTGTTCCGGGGCCGGGCGAAATCAAGACACCGTCATAACTGCTGGCTTCGCTCGCTGCGACTTCATCGTTACGTTTTACGGTGCACTCGGCTCCAAGTTGGCCCAGATATTGCACCAAGTTAAAGACAAAGGAGTCGTAGTTATCAACGACAAGGATGCGGGCCATGGCGTAATTCTGGCAGGTGCGTGGCGATCGATGTTTCCAGTATTGGATTTAGCCTGTAACCTTTAGCCATGCCAAAGTCGAAATTGCGTAAAAAGGTCCAAGAGCGCCACGCTCACGAAGAGGTACTCCACGAAGCAGAGCCACACGGCCCGCTTGAGAGCCCAAGTTGGTTGGCACCTGTAATGGTCGCCAATTTCTTGATCGGTCTCTTCTGGATCGTCATCTTTTATGTGACCCAGACTCGCTTTCCGATCCCTGGGATCGGCGCTTGGAACATGATTATCGGCTTTAGCTTCGTGGGGGTTGGATTTAGCCTCGCGACTAAATGGAGATAAGCGCAGCGTAATCGACCGAGTAAATGGCGGTAATACTTACCCCATTCTCAGCATTCTCTCAGGTCATGGGAGCATTCTCGAACCATGGCAACTATTGAAAGTAAGACTTCTCACCGGATCCTTGTAGTCGACGATGAGAAAAGTATTAGTGACTTAATTTCCACCAGCCTGCGCTTTGTTGGTTTTGATGTGCGCACTGCCGCAACTGGTTCGGAAGCATTAACTGTTGCCGAAGAATTTAAACCACAAGCAATTGTCCTTGATGTAATGCTGCCTGATATCGATGGCTTTGAAGTCTGTCGCCAACTGCGCAGCGAAGGTTTAAATATCGGCGTCCTTTTTTTAACAGCAAAAGATGGCATGGAAGATAAAGTCGCCGGCTTAACAATCGGTGGCGATGATTACATGACTAAGCCATTTAGTTTAGAAGAACTTGTTGCACGCTTGCGAGCACTGCTTCGCCGAATCGGAGTTGTAGAAATAGACACCGACGACGAAAAGATTCGTTTCGCTGACCTTGAATTAAATGAAGCAACTCACGAGGTACATCGCGCTGGACAGTTGTTAGAAATGTCCCCCACTGAATTCCAGTTACTGCGTTACTTGCTGATAAACGCAGACCGT
>WLQO01000043.1 GCA_009698295.1 Actinomycetota bacterium
GCTCCAGAGAGCCCACTCTCGGCTTGAGAACGCGTTTGCATCTGGGCATCACGCGCCTGATGCGCCGCCGCTGTTAAAAGCAGGGAAGATGCGGGATCTGCTAATTCACTCTTTGCAATTTCCAACGCAACTGCTGCGCGTCGTTGCAGCAAACCGTCAAGATTTGCCCAGCTAGTTTCAACTCGGTGATGTAAACGATCTAATCGAGTCGCTGAATATGAAAGGTACCAAATAGCAAAGATAACAAAGAGAACTATGAAGAAATATTTCTCCATTTAATTGCCCTCTCGTCCCAAGAAGCGATTCCAAGCACGATTCTCTGACGAAAGAGTAACTCCATCGCTGCCGACTAGAGCCATTTCGTAAATAGAGAAAATATCTTCAGCGACTACATCCCAATCGAATCGTTGCGCATACTCTTTTCCTCGTTTCGCCAGCGCGCGACGTTTCTCATCTTCGCGCAGTAAATCAATAACTACTTTGGCTAACTCTTGGGGATTCTCTGATGGAAAGAGCGCGCCATACTGCCCATTGCCAAGTAGCGACTCAAAAGCTGGGATGTCACTGGCAACTACCGCTGCTCCCCCGGCAAGGGCTTCGGCCAGGATGATTCCAAAGGATTCTCCGCCAGTATTTGGTGCAATATATAAAGCTACTGATGAGAGAAAGTCTGCTTTCTCTTTCTCAGTAATGCGTCCGAGAAATTCAAATCGGTGACGAAGTTGGGGATCAATCTGATCTTCCACATCTTTGCTATCACCAGGACCTGCAACCAAAACTCTAACGTCCGGAGCAAAACGCGCGATGATCGGTAACGCAGCAAGCAAGACAGATAAACCTTTACGAGGCTCTTCATATCGCCCGATAAATCCGAGAGTATTTCCACTCCATTCTGATCGTACTTCGCCATCTCGGTAACGATCAGCGTAAATACCATTTGGAACAACAACTGCATCTGTCTCTAAATGTTCGGTTAAAGTCGCACGGGCTGCTTCACTAACTGCGATTCGTGCAGTCAATTTCTCAATTACTGGCTCCAATATTGGACCGATCGCAAAGATCGCTTTCTGTCGCTTGGCAGCAGCGTGGAAGGTTCCTACCAATGGACCTTCCGCCGCCCAACAAGCAAGTAACGAAATCGATGGAATTGCTGGTTCGTGTAAATGTAGTAGATCGAATTTCCCATTAGAAATCCATTGTCTTACGCGTGCAAATGCAATTGGCCCAAACAATACGCGCGCGACTGCACCGTTGTAGGGAATTGAAATAGGCTTTCCCGCGCTAACCACATAATCTGGAATTGCTTCTTCATCAATAACTGGCGCCAACACTGAGACGTAATGTCCTTTAGCGATTAGATATTCGGCCAAATCTCGCACATGATTTTGTACACCACCTGGCGTATCCCAGCCATAAGGACAGACCAGGCCAATTCGCAATTTCTTAATGCTCACGCGCTTCGCTCCTGAAAATCTCCATCAATCCAAATACGTTGCAACATATGCCAATCTTGCGGAGAACTGGCAATTCCTGCGGCGAATAAATCGGCACAACGCTGAACAACTAGATCTACTCGTTCTGCGTCGCTGCCTTCTTCAGGAATTTCCACGCTTGTGAATTCAATATGAATACCCTTATCGGTGTAAGAAACGAAAGCAGTTACTAGCGGAATACCAGTGCGAATAGCTAGCAAGGCTGCGCCCGCCGGCATTCTCGCTGGATGGCCAAAGAAATTAACATCAACGCCATTACGTGATAAATCACGATCAGAAACCAGCGCAATCAGTGAGCCCTCACGTGCGCGCTGCATCAGAGTTCCCATTGATCGACTGTCGGTCGATAAAACTTCCATACCCATATTCTGTCGATATTCCAGGAACTTATTAAAAAGCGCTTCTGGCTTTAGTTTTTCGGCAACGGTTACAAGTGGGAAACCCATTGCACAAAAATATGCACCCGCGTGATCCCAATTTCCGGCGTGTGGCAGCGCTATGACGACGCCACGACCGTCTCTCATCGGACCAGTTAACAACTCTTCGCGAGTTACTTTCACGGTATCTGCAATCTTTTCTTTCGACCAATCAGGCGAACGAAAAGTGTCACACCAGTAACGCATATACGACGAAACCGCCTTAGCCATCAGTTGATCCATCGCCTTTGCATCTTTTTCTGGACAGACCCGTTGCAAATTGCTACGTAAACGTTGCATACGCGCACCGTTGCGACGCAAAGCGATAACGCCTAATCTGTCAAAGGTGGAATATGCAAATTTTTCGGGCAGAGCTCGAACTAATTTCCACCCTGTGAAATATGCAGACGCCACAAGAAAATCAAAGTTCATTGCGTTACAAAGCCGCCTTAACTATTAAAATTCTCTGCACAACTGTTACGCCTGCAAGGATCAAGAGCAACCAAACTCCGATTGCTAGTGCGTAAGGAACTCCCAGCCCTTCAAAGCCAATAGCCGTCAAAGCGATGATCAGACGCTCAGTGCGCTCGGCAATTCCACCAGAACATTCAATGTTGAGCGACTCCGCCTTGGCGCGAATGTATGGAACTAAAGTTCCCGCGACTAACGCACCAAGTGCGACTGGAAGTAAGGGGTCCTCACTCTTTATAAGAGCCAGAATCAACCCGAGTAAAATTGCAGAATCAGTGATCCGATCGATAGTGGAATCCAGAAATCCGCCCCACTTGCTCACACCGCTTTGCGAGATCCTGGCCATTGCGCCATCGAAAAGATCACTAAGGGCAAAGAGTGAGATAAAGAGCGTGCCAATGAAAAAATCTTGACGTGGATAAAAATAGAGTGCGCTAGCAACTAAACCAATCGCGCCACCGAAAGTAACTGCATTCGGAGTTAACCCCATGCGAAGGGCACCTCGCGCAATTGGATTGATGGCGCGGGTTACGGCTGGCTTTAAAGAAGCGCTTAACATCGCCACCATCGTAGGCTCAAGGGTGGAAATTCACCTATTCTGACGCCTGTGAGTTCTCTTAAACGTATCCATGTATACGGCCATGTTTCTGCCCAGCCGCAGGCGATAGCAAATTTATTTGGTGCCCAACTTGCCAGCGAAGTTAACGCCGAATCAGATCTTGCAATATTTGCAATTAATCCTGCAGCTGGAATCGATCAAGAAACTATCGAGCAATGGCAGGCGTTGAGCGAATTTCAATTACCGCGCATGGTTGTAGTAAATGAACTCGAAGGCTCAGATTCGGATTTTGAAGATGCAATCATGTTGGCCAATCGCGTATTCGATCAATTGGTAACGCCATATCTAGTCTTGCACTCTGAAACCGGAAGTCCGATCGCCTTAATTTCCTTAAGCGATTTACAAATTCTTGATTACACCACAACTCCCCCAACCATTTCAGCGGGTGAACATGAGCATCAAGAAATGGTTGCTGAATTTCGAGAAGAGTATCTGGAAGAAGTTGCAGGTGCGGGCGATGATGCATTCGCAGCAGGGTTGCTCTTTCCAGCAATACCAATCGTGATATCTAATGGTCTCGGCATTGATGTCGTAAAGAGTTACATAAACCAAATCTAATTTTTTAAAATCACCAAGCCGCAGCGAGTTCATCGCGGGTTTGTGAAAGCAAAACCGGCATGACTTTGGTTTGACCAATGATCGGCATGAAATTTGCATCACCCGACCAACGCGGCACGACATGTTGGTGTATATGTTCGGCAACTCCGGCGCCTGAGATAGCGCCTTGATTCATTCCTAGATTAAATCCCGCAGGTTGTGAAACTTTACGTAAGGTAACCATTGCATGTGCAGTCATCTCCGAAATCTCATCGCGTTCGGTTTTTTCTAAATCAGTTAAATCAGCAACGTGTCGATAAGCGCAAATCAATAGGTGGCCGGCGTTGTAAGGATATAAATTCATTACAACGAAAGCTTTCTCTCCGCGAGCGACTATGAGGCCTTCTTCATCGCTAAGAGTCGGAATTCGACAGAATGGACATTGCTCTTCATTGGCATCAAGCGGACGGTTCTCACCCTTTAAATATTCCATGCGATGCGGTGCCCACAATCGCGCCCATCGGTCAGGCATTCCGGGGGTCTGCTCTGCCATATTTAAACCTGTTTGCGATCGCGTATCGCGTTTTGAATTTCTGCAATGGCATCGGTTACTGCAATACCGTTCTTCTGTTCACCACTGCGGTAGCGAATAGATACCTTCCCTGCCTGTTGATCTTCTTCACCAGCGATCAACATATAAGGAACTTTCTGCATCTGCGCATTGCGAATTTTCTTCTGCATGCGATCATCAGATGAATCTAGTTCAATGCGGATGCCAGCAGCTTTGAATTCTTTAACAACGCCAGCAAGATAATCTGCAAAGGCTTCAGCAACTGGGATGGCTGTTACTTGCACGGGAGCAAGCCATGGTGGAAAAGCGCCTGAGTAATGCTCAGTAAGTACTCCAAAGAATCTTTCAATCGAACCAAAGAGCGCGCGGTGAATCATCACCGGTCGTTGCCGTGTTCCATCGGTTGCTGAATATTCAAGTTCAAAACGTTGTGGCAGTTGGAAATCGACTTGGATAGTCGACATCTGCCATGTGCGACCAATCGCATCCTTGGCTTGTACAGAAATCTTAGGTCCATAAAAAGCGGCGCCGCCTTCATCAAGAACTAACTCCAATTTTTGCGCAACAGCTGCTTTCCGTAGCGCTTCAGTTGCTTCTTCCCAATCCGCATCTTCACCAACCGATTTTTCAGGATTTCGTGTAGAAAGTTCAAGATAGAAATCTTCTAATCCGTAGTCACGGAGCAAATTAAGAACGAAAGTTAATAGTGAATCGAGTTCGCCAACCATCTGGTCTTTGGTGCAATAAATATGGGCATCATCTTGCGTAAAACCACGAGCGCGAGTCAGACCTTGGATAACGCCTGACTTTTCGTAGCGATAGACAGTTCCAAATTCAAAGAGCCGAAGTGGTAGCTCACGATAAGAACGACCACGTGATGCGAAGATCAAGTTATGGAACGGGCAGTTCATAGGCTTCATGTAGTACTGCTGTCCGGCGCGCTTAATGGTGCCATCAGCATGTAGTTCTTCATCCATCACCATCGGTGGATACATGCCTTCGGAATACCACTGCAAGTGTCCTGATTTTTCAAAGAGCGCCGCTTTTGTTAAGTGCGGAGAGTAAACAAATTCGTAACCTTCATCTTCATGGCGCTTGCGCGAATAATCTTCCATCGCTCGACGGATAATTCCACCTTTTGGATGAAATACCGCAAGGCCTGATCCGATTTCTTCCGGAAATGAAAAGAGATCGAGTTCAGTTCCGAGGCGTCGGTGGTCGCGTTTTTCGGCTTCTGCTAACAATTCTAAATATGCATTTAACTCTTCTGGTGATGGCCAAGCGGTGCCGTAGATACGTTGCAACATCGGATTCTTTTCAGAACCGCGCCAATACGCTGCCGCAGTGCGCATCAACTTAAATGCCGGAATATGTTTTGTAGAAGGAAGATGCGGTCCGCGACAAAGATCAGACCAAACCGGTTGACCATCCCGGCCTAAATTGTCGTAAATAGTTAACTCAGATCCCCCGACTTCAACGCTAGCTTCATCTCCTGCACCTGATTTGAGGCCAATTAGCTCGCATTTAAATGGTTCGTGCGCCAACTCCTTTAGCGCATCTGCTTCAGTAGTCACACGTCGGCGAAACCTCTGACCATCTTTAATAATCTTGCGCATTGCACTTTCGATCTTTTCCAGATCCTCCGGATTAAATGGGCGCTCCGGATCAAAGTCATAGTAAAAACCATCGGTAATAGGTGGACCAATACCAAGGCGAGTCTGCGCAAATACTTGTTGCACTGCTTGAGCCATTACGTGAGCAGTTGAATGGCGAAGTACGGCGAGGCCATCGGCAGATGAAATGGATATGCCTTCTACTTTGTCACCATCTGAAATTTCGGTCCAGAGATCCTTGAGTACACCATTTACTTTGCAGACGACAATTTCTTTACGGTCGGCAAATATCTGGGTCGGCCGCGCATCGCTTTCAACGTTGGCGCTTGCGCCGTCTACGGTGATGGATATCTGCGACATGTGGCTAGCCTACCGAATGCTTTAGCGTCTTCGCCCGAATATCTGCTTCCAGCCCTGCGCAATCCTCATCAATCTTCATCGGGAGCCCATCAATTTCGGAAACCGAAAGCGCAATCTTCAAACTCGATATTACAAAGGCGGCATCAGCCCGCGCTAAATCATTTCTACTTATTAATCTAACTCCGACACCACATCTTTCTATAACGATGCCCCGCTGCACGCCAGGCAATACTCCAGATGTCAAAGGTGAGGTAACCCATTTCCCATCGATGCGGAATATGAAATTCGAGACCGCCCCTTCGGTCACCTCATTACTTGTATTAATACAGATAATTTCATCAAAGCCTTGTGACTGGGCCCTGGCGAGTAAGTCCAGGCGATGTTGGTATGGGAATGTTTTTATTGATATTCCTTCAACTTCAGAAGGGTCAGCGATAACGGTCAATCTCGCGGGTTTGCTTATCTCTTCATACTTTTGGTGAACAGCAACGAATCGATCAAGTGAAAAGAGCAATCTCAAACGACCGATTTCATGTGGCTCGACGGCTAGCAATTCAACAATTGCACTTCGTACTAAATCTTCGCTCGGAAGTGAGATAGCTTTTTGATTTGCGGCATCAAGGGCGCGACGCATATGACGGCCCAACTCATATATTTCTCCACCTTGAGTTTTGATAGTTTCGAAAATTCCTTCGCCATCCGGCCATCCATCGATTGCTACACCAGCCAGTGCAGCATCCACGAGCCCATCGTTAAACCAGATCTGCATTAGATAACTCCCCCAGCGATCGAGATAAGTCTGCGCGCTTTCAACTGCGTTTCTTCCCATTCCGCACTTGGATCACTTCCCCAAGTTATTCCAGCGCCAGTACCAAATCGCAACTGCCCATCCCTTTCGCTCCAAAAGGTGCGAATAGCCACCGAGAGTTCTGCTTTATCTCCTTCAACCCAGCCCATAATTCCGCAGTAAGGACCGCGCGGTGCTGGCTCGTTTTCTGCGATTACTTTTAGCGCCGAACTCTTGGGAGCGCCGCTGATTGAACCAGCAGGTAATAAAGCATTTAGAATTTCTCGCCATTTTAAATTAGATTTTAGCGTTCCGACCACATCAGAAACTAAATGACGCAGACCAGGATGATCTTCGCTTCGCAAAAGTTCTGCGACATCAACGCTGCCGGGCTGACATATTTGACCCAAGTCATTGCGCATCAAATCAACGATCATCACATTCTCGCTCTGATCTTTTTTGCCAAAACTCTTTTCACTAAGTTCTTGCGTGCCCTTGATCGGCGATGTAATCACTTGATCGCCTTCACGTCGTAAGAAGAGTTCTGGCGAAGCTGAAGCGATTTGGATTTGCGGCAGTGAGAGAAAGGATGCGAAGGGCGCGGGATTTTCCAGCAAAATCTTTGCAAACAGGGAGGCCAACTCTTCGCCAGCGAAATCCACATTTAACACTCGACAAGCGTTGACTTGATAAACCCAACCACTGGCTATCGCTTGGCGTATTGCTTCCACGTAGTTGCAATACTCGACTTGATTAAGCGAAGAACGCCATTCTTTCTCTGGCCCTTGCCAAGTATTTGAATCAAATGGGAAAGGTGATGTGATAACTTCCGAAAATCTTGCGAGCCGCACTTTGCCTTCATAGGAGATATTTACCGCCCAAAAATTGCCATCATCTAAGCGAGATAGATCATCGCTTTCTTCAATTAACGAATGCGCAAACCTGCCACCCATCCAAAAGCAGTCTTGGCGCAGATCCATACCCCCAACGCTACGGTGAAAACTCTCGCTTTGGCGGATAGCCCCTTGCTGCGATAGATTTGCCCCCGCACGAAATGCGGACGTAGCGCAGCTGGTAGCGCGGAACCTTGCCAAGGTTCAGGTCGCGGGTTCGAACCCCGTCGTCCGCTCGGATTGACCGCCGCTTTGGAATTTATTTTTCAGGTGGCGGTTTCTCTATGCATGATGAATAAAGAAGTAGTTGGAAGTTACGGTTTGGTCGGATGGCCGAGAGGCGAGGCAAGGGACTGCAAATCCCTCTACACGGGTTCAAATCCCGTTCCGACCTCCAGAGTAAAAAGTAGAAGTCACAGAGGAGATGCTGATGGCAGATGATCAATCACAACGTCCATGGGGACGTTATGAGATCTTGTCTGAAAGCGATGCTCATAAAGTAAAAACTATCTTGGTAAATCCAGGTAAACGTCTTTCTTATCAACGCCATGAAAAGCGCGCAGAACATTGGTTTATAGTCCAGGGCGATGCGCGCATCACTTTGAATGGTGATATCTTCGAAATGGGTGCGGGAGATTCGATCGATATCGAAATCGGTGAATTACACCGTATCGAAAATATCGGAACCACCGATGTGATCTTCGTTGAAGTGCAGACGGGAACGTACTTTGGCGAAGATGATATTGAGCGTATTGAGGATGATTTCGGGCGTTAAATCGCTCGGCTATACTTTCCCAACAATTTAATACATACCGAAAATTTTTAGACCCGGACGATTGGCTCAGCGGTAGAGCACCACATTGACATTGTGGGGGTCACTGGTTCGATCCCAGTATCGTCCACTTCATCACATTGAAGTATCTTGATTTTGACCCAATGCGGACAACATCAGAAAAACGGACGAAGTTTGGATCAAATCCAATATATGAAACAACTTATTGGGTTTGATTGCGATTGAAACATCTATCCTTAACTGGAAGGTGTCAATCATGTTGGTATCAACATACTTAGAAAACTACCTAGAGCGTCAGGCATACAGAGCCTCTACTTCTAGAAACTACACAAAACACATCAAGCAACTTGGATTCATGCAATTTGATGTTGATCAAATTACCCCCAAAATGATCATGGATTCTTGCGCTCGCATAGATACCTACACAGTAAGGCGATCAGCCCTTATCTCTTGTAGAGCGATCTTTAAAGAGCATTTAGGAGTGGATCACAAAAAGATTCCAATACTCCCCCATGTTCAGAAGGTCTACGAATTCCCCACTCAGGATGAACTCCACGAGATGATCAATAGAACCAAATACAGACTTCAACTTCTCCTATGCATGTATGCAGGTTTGAGAGTTGGGGAAGC
>WLQO01000044.1 GCA_009698295.1 Actinomycetota bacterium
CCAACAAAAATCACTCGCTGCGATCCATAAGTATGTATAAATCGCCCTGCTAACTGTGCGCCAGCAATCGAACCGAAAGTACTCCCAATCAATACAAATCCAAATGCGCCATTTGATAACCCAATAGCATCTTTAATTTCTGGGATGCGTGGCACCCAACCCATCGAGACCGTTCCTAGCAATAAGAAAGATATCCAGTTTGAGTTTCGGGCGTGAGTTGCACGTTTAATCGGATCGAGAGTAGCCATGATGAGGCAACGCTAATGCATAACTCAGAATAAATTCGAATAATCCTTAGTATCCTTCACGCATGGATGGCGTGTTAGAAAAAGCGGCAGTAAAACGCTTTATTGCAGCGGCAAGCGATCTGGGAGTTCAAGGACAAGTAACTATTCTTGCCGATACTGCCCGCACCGCAATTGATGCTGCCAACGGTCTTGGAATTGAAGTTGGCCAGATCGCATCATCGCTTATCTTTAAATTGCCTTCCGGCAACCCACTCTTAATTATTACAAGCGGTCGCCACCGCGTTGATACCGAGTTAGTTGCAAAGAATTTAGGAATCGCTGAACTCGGTCGCGCCGATGCGAATTACGTTAAAGATGTTTCTGGATATTCAGTTGGTGGCGTGAGCCCACTGGGGTGGATTTCAAAGCCAGAAATGACTTTGATAGACCAGGCCCTTAACGATTACGCGGTTGTGTGGGCCGCATCTGGTCATCCGCACGCGGTTTACCCAACCTCTTTTGCTGAGTTAGTTACTTGTACCGGAGCAACACCGATGGTTGTTGGCGACTAACTCTTAAATCCGTCTACTCGATAACTCACTGCCACCCATTTAGCGCCAGCTGCAGCTTTGGGAGCCTTGCTTGAGGGATATACAACGACCTTCGTCGTTAAAGTTTTACGTTGGGCTTTAATCAACTTACAGATCGCTGCTGCTTGGCTCGTTGCCTTTAACTTGGCCTTGGCAAGAGTTGTGTTCTTCGGATATATGTATCCAATGCAAGTCACTGTGGCTTTTGGTTTTAAAGTGGCCACGTAACTCTTTAGATAAGTTGCGTCGTAGACACTTAGCTTCAACGAAGGGCTTATCGAATAAAGGGTTACTTCCGGCACAATCTTCTGCGCCGCCAATTTCGCAGCAATCTCAGCATCTTCTTTCGCTTTCAACTCGGCGGCAATACGTGCATCCGATTCTGCCTTCAACTTGGCTTCACTGTCTTCCGCATCCTGTGCCGCTTTAATTTCAGCCTCAGCCTTTTCGCGCGCTGCTTGTAGATCTTTTGCAGCCAGTTCTTGCGCAGCTTTTAGTTTGGATGCATCTTCTGCAGCAGAGTTATCAATAGCAGGCGCGGCAATAATTGAGGGTGGAACAGGTGCTGGTGGTGCTGGTACCTCTACAGGATTTGCGATAACAATTTCTGGATCTTCGCGCAGTTCGATTACGACGAATCCATCTTGCGTAGCCGTTGTAAGAATTGTTGATGTATCCCCCGCAATTGAATAAACCTTGGCACCACGTTTAAT
The DNA here is from genome assembly GCA_009698295.1 of Actinomycetota bacterium. Lineage (GTDB taxonomy): Bacteria > Actinomycetota > Actinomycetes > Nanopelagicales > Nanopelagicaceae > Planktophila. The sequence goes on from WLQO01000044.1 coordinate 1,531, forward strand.
ACTTGGATTTGTAATTTTCAAGCGAATAGCGCTCTTGGTTGGATCAACAACGGGAACTGTTTCATCAGGAGCTTTCCATGCCACAACCACTGAAAGTAAGAGATTGGATACACCGGCTAGCTGGCTCGCCGCGTATGCGGTACTTCCTTGTAGGTAAGCAGTAATGACTGTATTTACCGGTAACGAATCCGCAAAGTAATCAATTTCAGCTTTAGTGCCAGATCTAGTGGCTGAAATACCACCATCATTTCCGCTTGTGGCGATGATGGTTCCAAACGATGTTGGACTTGAAAGTCCGACTAGTGAAGCTTGCGTCCACTGCGCATGAACAGTTGCGGTATCCGTTGGAGTGTAATTGGCTCCGGTTATCCCAAGAAGGCTTCCACCAGTCTTATCGGTGTACCAACCATTGAATTTATATCCAGCACGAGTGGCACTTTGCAGTTGAATTGGAGAATTCCCGACAGTAAATGTCTCACTCGCCGTTAGCGCCGTTCCGCTCTCGCCAACGTAAGTAATGGTGTAAATCTTTGGAGTCCACAGGCTATAGAGGGTCTTTGGACCAACTACGGTCCAAGTTGCAATTGAGGATGCGGTGACCGTCTCGGCCCAACCGGCAAAGGTGTACTGGCTCTTTGAAACTGTAGGCGCCAAGGCAAGAGCATTTTCATTGTAATTAACGCTTACCGTTGTTCCTCCACTACCGCCGTTCGCGTTAAAAGTGATTGCATGAGCATCGATGGCAAAACTTGCTGTCTTGGTAATTGAACCGGTTAGCGCAGCATCTAAACGGGTCGCGGTCAGCACACCATCGCTCCAAGAAATAAAATGATAGTTGGCACTTGGGGTTGCCGTCACCGATGTTGTGCTTTCTCCATGATTTATAGTCTGAATAGAAGTTCCAGAAATAGTTCCATTTTCACCCGAGTTGTAAGTAGCCGTATAAGTGTCTATCGCAAATGTTGCAGTTAGTGAAGTCGTTGTTTCCACTGAAGAGATTGTCCGAGGGTTCACTGTCGATGCATCACTCCAGTAAACAAAGTGATAGTTAGGATCGGGCGCCGCAGTAACTTGAGATGAGCTAGAACCATGATCTATGTTCTGAGTTGTTTCGCCGGCAATATCACCGTGGGCGCCAGCCAAAAAATTGACCGTATAATTATTAAGAGTCCATTGCGCCGTCAAAGTCACATCGGTATTTGTGACTGTGTAAGTCGCTCCAGGCAAATATTCAACGTTGCCCGCATCTTTCCACTTAGAAAATGTGTAACCAGTTTTAGATATTGAAGATCCACTAGCCACCGTAAAAGTATCATTTGGCGCAAGACTTACTTGAGTTGGCGCTGTTCCTGAAGAACCAACGCCGCCTGCGTACGACACGGCAAACTTTGAGAAGTATGTAAATGCTCCAATACTTGTAGCAGAACCTCCGGCATTACTTAAACTGACATTCTTCGCCCCATCCGAACCCCCACGTGTAGTAACCAAAATCGCAGTTGAAGAATTAGTAATGATGGTTGCTGTTTCATCGCCTATGTAAACGATTGTGGTTGAGTCTAGGTGTGTACCTGAAATTGTTGTTGAAGTTCCACCGGACCCAAGGCCAGACGAGACAGAGAGAGCTGCAATCGTAGGAACCCCCACGTAGGTAAATGCCAAGGTCTGAGTAGCCGTACCTCCTGAGGTTGTTACAACAACATCTTTCGCTCCAAGAGTTCCCGCTGGAGTTGTTACCGCAAGTGAAGTAGATGTGTTTGAGATTATCGCCGCAGCTGCACCTCCAACTGTCACCGACGTCGCCGTGTCAAGATTTGATCCGGTAATAACGGTTGTGTTTCCACCTACCAAAAGTCCTCTAGTAACTGACAATGAAGAAATGCTCGGTGATGGCACCAAAACGTAGGTGAAACCATTCGCGACAGTAGCGCTTCCCGAAGGACTAGTCACAACAACAGATATCGATCCCCTGCTTCCAGAAGGTGTTCTCACCTGAATTGAAGTTGAACTACTAATAATCAAGTCAGTTCCAGGTACTCCCCCGAAAGTTACTTCTGTAACTCGCGACAAACTTGTGCCTGAAATTGTAACCAAGGAATTGCCTAATGTGCCGCCCGATTCGGGCGAGATGGTTGAAATAGTTGGAGGGAGGTAGAAAGGAAAGGGACTGTCAGAATTACTCGAAGGAGTGCCAGAACGAGTTGCTACAAACAAATTTGGCGAAGAATCATTTAAGTAACTTCCATTCTGGGGTGTGCCAAGTAGTAATTGCGTATCGGCCTCTACCGAAAGCGAGCTGCTCGATGGCGTGAAAGCGCTTGTGTATTTGGCTCTTCCTTTTGTAATTGAAAGGTTGCTGAGGTTTCCATTGAATTTGAGTCCATTTCCACCTGAACCAATAAATATTCTTTGATTCGTCAAATTAGTAGTGTCATTCAATCTCGTAGCAGCGACTAACCCATTTACAAAAATCCGAATTGTTCCGGAACTTCTAGTAAGTGCTACGTGGGTCCAACTGCCCGCGGTTACTCCAATGCTGGATTCCGCTTGCATCCCATTCGTGTAATACATTGGTTTCAAGTTCTTATAGTTGAATCCGAAGTAGAAGCCTGTTGTATCGCCGCCCGCCAAAGGATTCGCCCTTGAATCGAAGAAGGCTTGATAGTCCGCCCCGACGCCGTTCGTCTTGACCCAGCATTCCCAAGTAAAATCTCCAGTTCCCATAGACGTGTTTGCATTACCGGCGACCGTTAGCCATTGATCACTTCCGTTGAATGAGATGCTTCCCAACTTGTATGGGCTGTCCGTACTACTTACAGGATTATTAATCTTTGTCAGTCTGATTGCGCTGATAGACGAATCATCCAAAAAGTTTACGCCCTGATTTGTATTCAGCAATAGTTTTGTACTTGCAGTTAATGTTAATGGTGAAGAAGGTGGATTGAAGTTGGTCGTGTAATTTGCAACACCTTTTATTACCCTCACATCTGTAAGATTTCCACTACCATCAGGGATGCCAGCTCCATAGTGATCTCTCATTACAGATAACGACATTTCTGAACCAAAATTTACATTAGCCGAAATTGATTTAGTTCCCTTGTTAATTCCATTTACCCAAAAAGTGATATTTGTACCACTTCGGGTTAATGCAAAGTGATTCCAAGTATTAAGTACAGATGCCAGAGATATATCGCTCGTTATACCCCCACCTAATCCACCTCCATCAGCGTAGAACATTAAGTTTGAATTTCCGATACTCGATCCAAGAATCATTCTTGTTACTTCGGTAGATGAGGAAGTTTGGCTACGCCAGAAATCCAGGACATCACTTCTAGTACTGACTTTGGGTTTCCACCAATATTCAAGTGTGAAATCTCCCGTGCCGAAACCAATATCAGCAGTTGGGGTGTCGTATTTCAGCGCGTCAGATCCGGGAGTAGTAAAAGCAATACTCCCAGGATCACCATCGGCAGCCCTGGCAGATGGAATATAAAAAATTGAGAGACTACTAAACAAGAGACCACAAATAATTGAAAATATGAGCCTTTGAGAACTAGTCCGACTCTCCATGGCGTCTCCAGACGGGTGAATATGGGTTAATGAATATAAGAATACTATTCTTTTATAGGGATAGCACTCTTTTATAGGCAAATCCTTCTAATTGCCCCCATACCCCATCTAGACTTGCCCCATGCCCGGCAAAGCCAAGAAGACCGTCCCGCCAGATCAGGGACGCAAGGCTGCTTATGTAATGCGCAATCGCGCCGCGCTTTTGCACTCGACCCAAGAGGTTTTGGCGGTCAAGGGTCAGGCGGCGACGATCGAAGATATCGCCGAGCACGCTCAGATCGCGGTCAGCACCGTCTACAAACACTTCAAAGATAAGGATGCCCTTATCTCAGCCACCATCCTTAACGCTTTTGCTGAATGGGAAGCTTGGGCCGAATCTTTCGCAATGCAATCAAAGGATCCCCTTGAGCAGTTAGTTATGCCGATGAGGTTATTTGTAAGACTCAATAAGACCCATCCGCATCATGCGCAGACTCTGGTCAATTACTTTGCGGTGGTTGCGAGAATCGTTCCGCAGTTGCAGGTAAAACTTATTGGCCATGTAACCGCGCTGAATAAAGCAAAACTTTTAAAGCTGGATGACCCGGCTGCCGCCGCTCGCCATTTCCATGCGGTGATCACTTTTGCGGTGATCGATCAAGTTACTAATACAAAGGCGACCGAGAAAGATGCAGATGAATCAATTCGTGCAGCGTTGGCTCTATTTGGAATCCCAGATAATCTTGCGAAGAAGTTGGCCTTTGCGCCACTTCCGAAATTAAATAAGTAACTCCGCCAGTAACGTTTCAACCCGCGACTTAATCTCATCGCGGATTACGCGAACAGATTCAATTCCCTGTCCGGCGGGATCATCTAAAACCCAATCTTCGTAACGCTTTCCAGGATAGAACGGGCAGGCATCGCCACAACCCATTGTGATTACTGCATCCGATGCTTGTACTGCCTCTGGCGTCAAAATCTTTGGCGTGTTATTTGCAATATCAATTCCTACCTCGGCCATTGCCTCAACTGCAATTGGGTTAATGGAATCTTTTGGGGCAGAGCCTGCCGACAGTACTTCTACGCGGCCTTGTCCGAGTTCGCGCATAAAGCCAGCGGCCATTTGGGAGCGACCAGCGTTATGTACACAAACAAATAGAACAGATGGTTTGCTCATTTTTTGCTCTTGCCTTTACTGCTAAATGATTGGCTAAGTACCAATCCAAGTATTGCTCCGACGAATTGGGCAGCTATAAATGGCGTGATTGATTCTGGTGCGATGCCGGCGAAAGTATTTGACCATCCACGGGCGAAAGTAACTGCCGGATTGGCAAAAGAGGTCGATGAGGTAAAGAAATAAGCGGCGCCGATCCAGCACGCAACCAGGACTGGAATCTTTTTCTCGCGTTTTTGGTCAATGGCGATGAAAATTGTGAAAATCAAACCTGCGGTAGCGATGATTTCGCTTAAGAATAAATGGCTGCCAGTTCGTAAATGTGTTGATGCTGTAAAGAGTGGAAGTTCGAAGAGGAGATTGGCTAAGCCAGCACCGGTAAGTGCGCCCAGAAATTGAGCGAAGATAAACTGCAGGGACTGGCCAAGCGACATTTCGCGCTTGTAGGCAATTATCAAAGTGACTAAAGGATTGAAATGCGCGCCGCTGATATCAGCCAGCAGGGTAATTAGTAAGTACAAAATAGCTGCGGTGCAGAGAGAATTAATCAGCAGCTGCACGGCGGTATCTTGTGAAAGGTTCTGGGCCATTTCACCTGAACCAATAACCGTCATGACTAGCACTGCGCTGCCTAATAGTTCAGCGCCTGCCTGGCGGATATTCATAGGCACATCATTGCCTACCTTTGACGGTGAAAAAGCGCGCGGCACAGAGTAATATTTAAAATTAATATGAACATTACGTTAACGATGCATCCATCAAAGATGGATAACGCTCCCTATATTGCTCTGATACATGGCATGGGATCTGCTGCAACTGCGTGGAAGCCGCTGACACCTCATCTCCTTGATCGCTTTAATGTGATCACAGTTGACCTGCCGGGTCACGGTAAGTCTGCATTCACCAAGGGCCAGGCGATGGATCCCACTTCTGTTGCTGAACAAGTCGTGCGTCAGGTTGAAAGCGAATTAGGGTCAATTGAATTTGATTTAGTTGGAAATTCTTGGGGCGGATGGATCGCACTTGAGATCGCGGCAAATTTCCCAGAGAAAATCACCAGCGTTACAGCCCTTGCACCTGCTGGTTTTTGGTTGGCTTCTTATGTGCAACGCGCACCGGGTACAGCGGCGCTGCAATTTTTAGCTAAGAATTCTGCGCTGCTCGCACCTGTTTATTTAAAATATGAATGGGCGCGCAAATTAGGTTTTGCAGATGTATCTCCACATTGGCGCACTTTTTCTTATGATCTCTGTCTAGATGCAACGATGGCGATGGGTAAATCTTCTGGGTATTTCCCCGCATGGGATGGCATGTTGAGCAAAAGATTTGATTCACAGATTGACCAAAGTATTCCGGTAAAAATTATCTTTGGAGATTCAGATAACACCTTGCCCGAAACAACTTGTCAAGAACGAGCCATGGCGCCGGTGCATTCGGAATGGATCACAATTGCAGAATGCGGTCATGCACCGATGTGGGATAACGTAGAAACAGTTGCAGAACATATTTTGGAGATCGCTGGAAAGCAGCGATGAGCAATTCTGAAGTAACGGTTATTTACTTTTGGACGATCAAGCCGTCAAAAATTAGTTTTGCGCTCTTGCGGATGGCCCTCGACCGAGGTGCACTCCGCAGAATGCAAGGCGTCAGATTTGCCAAGATGCTTGGTACCGGAAAAGGCGAGACTTTTACGCCGCGCGATGCCGATGCCGGGCGTTGGGGTGCGTTGATAGTTATTGATAAAGCCGATTTAGAGCTACTTGATAATTCGAAGTTGGTAAAAACCTGGCGCAAAAACGCGATCACTGAAGTTAGGTATTTGCTAGATCCAATTTCTTCGCATGGACTTTGGGCAAAGGTAAATCCTTTTGCATATGCCGCAACACAGACCGAAGGTGAAGTCATAGCAATTACTCGCGCCCGAATTAAATGGTTTCAAAATTTCCGTTTCTGGCGGGCCGTTCCTCCGGTTACACAGAGCCTGCACTCATCACCGGGGCTAATTGAAACGATCGGAATTGGTGAAGCTCCGATCGGATTGCAAGGAACTTTCTCGCATTGGCGAACTGGCGCAGACTTGCGCAACTTTGCCTACAAGGGAGCAGCGCATCAAGGCGCGATCGCAGCAACCGAACGCCACCAGTGGTATGCCGAAGAACTCTTCGCCCGCTTTGCGGTTCGTGAAATTCGCCGCTGAAAATACGATTGATTACTAAGTAATCAGTAAGTAGGGCAGACTTAGCCCATGTCGATACGCCATTACTCACCACGTCGTAATCGCCGTCGCGGAATATCAGCTCGTGCGCAATTCTTGCTTAATCTAACTTTGGCAATCGCAATCTTGCTCCAAGTTTCTTACCCGCTCTTGCATGGTGAATCGCTTCGCGTAGTCACAATAGCC
>WLQO01000045.1 GCA_009698295.1 Actinomycetota bacterium
GGAAAACTGCGGCGGGCCTCAATCTGGCCATTGCGTCTTCACAAAGTCCAGTAATTGTGCGAGTCGATGGTCATGCAAAAATTCCTAATAACTATCTCTCGCTGGCAGTCTTAATCATGCGCGAATCTGGCGCAGTAAATGTCGGTGGAGTGATGGCTGCAGAAGGAGTAACAAAATTCGAAATTGCAGTATCTCGCGCGATGCGCAGCGCACTTGGTGTTGGTGCCTCACGTTTTCATACCGGAGGTAAAGCCGGCGAAGTAGATACCGTCTATTTGGGAGCATTTCGACGCGAAGCCATAAATGCCGTAGGCGGTTTTGATGAGAGATATACCCGCGCTCAAGATTGGGAACTTAATCACCGACTCCGCAAAAATGGCGGAAAAGTGTTTTTCGATCCACGTCTACAAGTCACATATAGACCACGACCAAATTTGCGCAAACTAGCAAAACAGTATTTTCAATATGGACGCTGGCGCAGAGTGGTTTCCCGTAGCCATCCCGGAACGGTCAACTTGCGATATCTCGCTCCACCTTTCGCACTTGTTGGAACTCTTGCATCACTCTTATTCGGTTTACTAATCCATTCCATCTTTTATCTGCCGGCGGCAATTTACGGACTCTTCTTACTAATCTCATCGATCTTTATTGCTAAATCAGCACGTGAATTTATCTTGCTTCTCGCCATTATTCCGACAATGCATTTTGCTTGGGGCGCTGGCTTCATCACTTCAACCAAAGCGTTGCGCTAGTAAATGCGCATTTTTAAGCAAGTGCCAGCGGTTTTAACTGCTGTGCTTTTCCTAACCTGGTTGCCTCAAACTGCAAGCGGAAGTGAAGTTCCTGTCAAATTTTCGTTTACTGGCAGCGGATATGGACATGGCGTTGGCATGAGCCAGATAGGAGCGCGCGCCAAAGCACTGGCTGGAGAATCAGCAACCGCAATATTGAATTATTACTACAGCGGAACTCTGGTAGAAACTGCAACAGATACCCAAATTCTGCGAGTAAATATTGGTCACTTGTTAACCTCTGCCAAGTTAAAGAGTGATTCAAAGGGTGCTAGTTTGCAACTTTTTGCTGGCAATATTGCTGAAACAGCCACGGCAGAACCACTGTTAGCTTTTCCCAGCAAAACTTATTTGAATATTGATCTAGTAAATAGTGATTTAGTAATTTCAACAACACGTGGTGCTAAAACCACTCGTATTTCCAGCGGCAAATCTTTTACTCTTCGGTGGAGTGGAACCCGTTACACGGAAGGCGCGCCAACAATACTTTCGCTTACGACCAACGGGACCGCTAAGAAATATCGCTATGGGCAAATACAGTTCAAAATAATTAAAGATAAAATAATTGGCAAACGCTTGGAAGTCATTAACTCTGTCAGATTACAAGATGAATATCTCTGGGGGATCGGTGAAATGCCATCTTCGTGGCCAGCTGCCGCGCTTCAGGCGCAGGCGATTGCCTCGCGAACATTTGCAATGGCCCGATCAAAACAAATTCGCCAGGCTTGCGATTGCCACTTGTATTCTTCAATAAGCGATCAAGTTTTCGTCGGTTACTCAAAAGAGAGTGAAGCAATTTATGGCCAACTTTGGGTGCAGGCGGTAAATAGCACCCAAGGTCAAATAATCACCTATCGCGGCCTTCCGATAACGGCATATTTCACATCATCTACTGGTGGCGCTACCGAAACATCGAAATCTGCGTGGGGGACTGCGACTCCATATACGCAAAGCGTTTCAGATACAGCAAGTGCGGATATTAAGTTAAATCCTAAATTTGCAATATGGTCTAGAGAAATCACACAATCAGTTGTGTCAGCAGCATTTCTTCTCTCTGATGTGGCATCTCTGCAAGTTTTATCTCTAAATCCAGTTGGAACAGTCGCCTTGATTCAGGCGACATCCTCAACTGGAGCGATAGCTACCTTGACCGGTGAAACCTTTAGAAGTCGCAGCAAACTGCCATCAGCGTGGTTTTCAATTGTTGCCAGTTAGATATTAGTTAGCGTGAAGTATTGAGTTAAGTCCGCCCCAAGTGCCGGTGCGAGTAACAACTTCCAGCGAACCATCAAGTGAGTTACGTCTAAAGAGTAAATCGTTAGCGCCAGAAAGTGCGCCCGCTTTAACAATCTCGCCATCAGGCAGACGCACCTTTGCAGCAGCGGTGATGTAAGTTCCTGCCTCAATGACACAGTTGTTGCCAAGAGAAATACCAAGCCCAGAGTTTGCACCAAGAAGACATTTCTCTCCGACTGAAATAACTTCTTTGCCACCACCGCTCAATGTGCCCATAATCGAAGCGCCACCGCCAACGTCGCTGCCATCGCCGACTACGACGCCCGCAGAAATACGACCTTCGACCATAGAAGTACCTAAGGTGCCGGCGTTGAAATTAACGAAACCTTCGTGCATAACGGTTGTGCCGGGTGCCAAATGTGCGCCAAGACGAACGCGATCAGCATCTGCGATTCGAACTCCAGAAGGAATAATGTAATCAACCATCCGTGGGAATTTATCAACGCTAAATACTGTGACGTGGCCAAATTTCATTTGTAGGCCGGCGCGGACTTCTTCAAATCCTTCAACGGCGCAAGGACCTGCTGATGTCCAAACCACATTTGTTAAGAGGCCAAAGATTCCATCCATGACTGCGCCATGTGGTTTTACCAAGCGATGTGAAAGTAAGTGAAGGCGCAGATATGCATCTACTGCACTTTGCGGGGCAGTTGCTAAATTAATTTCAATTGCAACTAACTCGCGCTTAACTTTCCGAACTTCATCAGATCCAACTAAGGAAGTTAATGACTTATCTGGTTGCCCGGTTAGCGCACCCAGTGATGGGTTAGGAAACCAAACATCGAGCACAGTTGATCCCGATAGCGTTGCGATTCCATGGCCAGATGCCAGCCCAGAAGGCGTTTGCTTTGATGAAGACATGCGATAAGCCTAACCCCTATCCTTTGGCTCATGCATATCGCCGTTTATTGCTCTTCATCACAGACCATCGATCCAAAATATATTCAACTAGCCCACGATCTTGGCGCAGGTATCGCATCTCGATCATGGGAGTTGGTCTCAGGTGGCGGGCATATATCTGCAATGGGAGCGGTATCTCGTGGGGCGCGTGAAAGCGGGGGACGCACCATCGGCGTTATTCCGCAGCGGTTAGTCGATATTGAGTTTGCCGATAAAGAATGTGATGAGCTCCATGTGGTTGATTCGATGCGGAGCCGAAAGGCGATGATTGAAGATTTGTCAGATGCATTTATTGCACTTCCCGGCGGCATTGGAACGCTCGAAGAGTTATTTGAAATTTGGGTTGGCCGCTTTTTAAAATTTCACCACAAGCCGGTAATCATCTTAGATCCATTTGATTTATATGCACCGCTTGCAACTTTGATAGATCACCTTGAGGAACATGGATTTGTAAAACCTGGGCAACGCGAACTTTTGCACTGGGCAAGAAGTGTCGAAGAAGCGCTAGATATCGCTGCTACTAAAAAATAGAAAATAAATTATGAGCCACAATATTCGGATCTCTTTAAATTTACCCTGTAACCGTGCCCGCGCTTGGAAAGCAATCGCTGATTGGGAAGGTCAGGGGCGTTGGATGTTACAAAGTAAAGTTTGGGTTACTTCAGAAATTCGAGAAGGCATTGGTACTAGCATCGCGGCATTTACTGGACCGCTTTATAAGCGCTATCCCAAGTTCTCTAAAATTGGATTGCTCGACACAATGGTTGTTACAAGTTGGCAACCTCCTGCGCGCTGCGATGTTTTACACACAGGTAAAGTGTTGCGAGGCACTGGTACCTTCGAGTTAATTGAAATATCAGAAAGCGTGACTCGTTTTAATTGGTCAGAAGATATCGAGTGCTCACGCGCGCAATTCTTAGCGATTTATCCCTTTCTCTGGATTGGTGTTCGAATATCGCTGGCTCGCCTCTCCACATCACTACGCCCACCCGAGTAACCTTGCTCCTATGACCGCGCCCTTATCCCTTCCGGATGCCTTGGCGCAGTTACCAGAAGAAGAGCGGATCATTTTGTCGCTTCACTATCTGCGATCTCTTCCAAGCCAAGAAATTGCGCAGATGCTCGGCGTACCTGAGAAATCGGTCGCTGCGGTCATGGCATCTGGAAAGGCGCGAATTACCGCTCTACTTGGCCTTGGTTAAGGGCGCTCTACTCGCCGATTTCATACCTAGACAGATATGCGAGATACTTATCCCCTGCAATAAACGTGGCGCCCATCAAGGCCTGCGCCCCGAAGGTAGTAAATAGGCAATAAAGGAGACTTCCCAATGGCAGCCATGAAACCTCGTACTGGTGATGGACCGATGGAAGTAACCAAGGAAGCGCGCTCGCTAGTTATGCGAATTCCACTCGAAGGCGGGGGACGCCTAGTTGTCGAGCTAAATGCGCAAGAAGCAAATAACCTCAGCGCCGCCCTTGAAGCCGCTGTCGCTCTAATCAAAAAGTAATTTAACTCAACCCAATTTTCTACCTGCCAGCCGCGCTTTCTGGGCCGGCAATCGCTAGCCTTTGGCAATCATGACCAATAGAACCGCGCCTAAATTTCTGCCGAAATTTTCCGCCTCATTGCTTAGCCCGATCGAGGTTTCTTTAGAGGCGCTTGCAGATTCGCAGGCGATTGCCATTGGCTTCACCGCAGATGCAACTAATGCGATTACTACTTTTGATTTTCCGGCAAATAGCGCTCTGATTAAAAAGTTAGAAAAATTATTTGATTTAAATCTTCGCGATGAACTCGAGTTTTTCTCGGCAACTGGGAAAACAGGTGAGCTATTTGAGATTCCAGTGGCATCCGATCAAATGCAAGCCGACCGAATACTTTTACTTGGGCTCGGCGATGTAACAACTCCATCGCTTCGCCAAGCCGGTGCAGCGCTTGGTCGCAAAGGGCGTGGCAAGGCCACCGTCATCTCATCAATCTGCGTTGCTAGCCATGATCAATTAAAGGCATTTGCCATTTCTGTACAACTAGGTGCTTACATCTGGACGCAAAAAACTGGCGCTACACAAGAGCTGCCCCAATTTTTATTTGCTACCGAAAAACCTGAGGTGATCATTGACGCAGGTGTTATTGCCAGCGCAATTTCGCGCACTCGCGATTTAATTCATACCCCCTCAAATATTAAGACTCCACTTTGGGTAGCTAATGAGGCGCAGAAGATCGCTGCCGAGAATGGATTAGAGATTCGAGTTTTAGCCGGCAAAGAGTTAGCAGAATTTGGCGGGCTTCGCGCTGTCGGAAACTCATCTCCTAATCCAGGACCTCGTTTTGTGGAAATCACATATCACCCACGTGGAATGAAAAAGAATTTTGGCGCGCTGCCACACGTTGTGATTGTCGGTAAAGGAATTACCTTCGACACTGGCGGAGTTTCTTTAAAACGTCCTTATACATTTATGACCGCGATGAAATCGGATATGGCGGGATCTGCCGCTGCACTCGGTGCAATTAGCGCGCTTTCACACTTTCAACCACAGGTGCATGTCACAGTTTTGATGATGCTCGCTGAGAATGCGCTCTCTGGTACTTCGCAACGCCCTAGCGATGTCATTACCCAATACGGTGGCAAAACTGTTGAAATTTTAGATACCGATGCTGAGGGCCGATTGGTTTTAGCAGATGGAATTGCATATGCCGTTAAAAACTTAAATCCAGATTACATAATTGATATCGCAACACTGACTGGTTCAGCCACTTTAGGCCTGGGGCGTCAGCATGCAGCGATGTACACCCGCGATGAAACTTTGGCTAAGGAGCTTTTCGCAATCGGACAACGTTCAGGTGATCAGGTCTGGCATATGCCGCTAGTAGATGATTATCACGAAGCGCTTGAAAGTCCGATCGCAGATCTAAGTCACGTCACAGCCAAGAAAAAATTTAGCGCTGGCTCAATCACAGCAGCGTTATTTCTAGAACAATTTGCGGGAGAACACACCTGGGTTCACCTTGATATTGCTGGCGTAGCCCGCAGTGAAGTTGATGCTGGCGAAAATCCCAAAGGCGGTACCGGTTTTGGGGTCCGACTTCTTATCGATTGGCTAACCACACTCTAATGATTATCGATCCACATACTTACGCAGAAACTTTTCTACCGGAAGATGAAGTTAAACGTAATGCGCGCGCTGTCGGAGAAGAGATGGGCGCAATAGATGCGACCGCTGGTACAGGTGCGTATCTAAAACATTTAGCACATATTTTATCTGCCCAGTCAGTAGTTGAAATCGGCACAGGTTCTGGTGTTGGTGCTCTCTGGGTTCTAGAAGGCATGATGGCAAGCGGCACGTTGACATCCATAGATAACGAGATGGAACATAGCAACGCTGCCAAGAGCGCATTTTTAGATGCAGATATTGCCGCTGCTCGCTTTCGACTAATCACAAATCCTGCGATGGAAGTTGTGACGAAATTGGCAGATCGCGCATATGACATGGTTATCTTCCGTCACAACCCAGAAGATTTACCTTTTGCGATAAATGAAGCCCACCGCATTTTGCGAAGTGGGGGAGTATTTGTTATCGATAATTTCTTTGGCGGCGAAAAAGTTTCAGATCCAGCACAACGTGACCCAAAGACAGTTGCCCTCCGCGAGGCTGGGAAATCACTGAAAAATCAGATAGACCTATGGGTGACTTCACTCATACCGGTCGGTGATGGTTTGTTACTTGCTACAAAACTGTAGGAAGATGGGCGCATGAGTAACTCACAGCCATCTGGCGCGAATGGCCCATGGTGGGTACCTGCCAATAAAAATGGAAAATCGAATTTGATTACTCGTTCCAATGCAATTCTCTTGGCCTTTATTGCAGGCTTGGTTGGTTCTATTTTTGGCGCTTCATCATCTGGTTCTTTATTTGGCCATTCCATAAATATTTCACGGACATCTAACTCAATTGAACGCGCACCAGGTTCTGTTGCCGATATCGCTAAGCGAGTTATTCCGTCAGTCGTATCGATCGAAGCAAGCACCAAAAAAGGTGGCGCAACTGGCACTGGTTTTGTGATTGAAAGTAACGGCTACATTCTTACTAACAACCACGTAATTGCAGAAGCGGTAGCCGGTAACGGAACTATTGATGTGACCTTAAATAGCGGCCAGAAATACTCTGCCAAAGTTATCGGGCGAGATTCTTCATATGATTTAGCTGTTCTTAAAATTGCAGTAACCGGCTTAACTGCTTTGCAATTTGGCGATAGCGACAAAGTTGCAGTAGGCGACTCAGTTATTGCAATTGGTTCTCCACTCGGTCTTTCTGGAACCGTTACCTTAGGAATCATCAGCGCCAAGGATCGCGCAGTAACAGCAGGTGAAACCGGAAGCGATAACTCATTTATTAATGCTTTACAAACAGATGCAGCGATTAATCCAGGCAATTCAGGTGGACCATTGGTCGATTCGACTGGTTCAGTAATCGGCGTCAATTCGGCGATCGCAACCTTAGGCGCATCTTTTGGTTCGCAAAGTGGATCAATCGGATTAGGTTTTGCGATACCGATTAATCAAGCTCGCAAGACTGCTGATCAATTGATTAAAAATGGAAAGGCGACATATCCAGTCTTGGGTGTCTCGATTGATATGAAGTTTGATGGTGAAGGTGCACTGATTTCTAAGAACGCAAAAGCAATTCTCTTAGGCGGGCCAGCTGATAAAGCCGGGCTCAAAGCAGGAGATATCATCATTAAATTTGATGGACGTGCGATTACTACTGCCGAGGAGTTAATCGTCGCAATTCGGGCCAAGAGCGTTGGCGATAAAGTCGAACTTACATATACGCGCAATGGAGTAAGCGCCACCGCGACAGTTGTACTGAACGCCGGAAAGTAAAGTCATGTTCTTTGATTTCGGCGCTGGAGAAATACTCGGTCTTGCCCTGCTTGCAATTATTTTGGTCGGGCCGGATCGACTCCCGAACTTAGCCGTTGACGCGGCAAAGTTGGTAAAGAAGATTAAAGCTTTATCTCAGAGCGCTACATCAGAACTACGTCAAAACTTAGGTCCAGGGTTTGAAGATTTAAAACCATCTGATTTACACCCCAAGAAATTTATTCAGAAACACATCACCAACGCGCTAGAAGAAGATGAATCTGCTCCTGCTAAATTTAAAGCCAAGATTGACCCAGATTTGCTATGACAACTATCGAACTGATTCATCAAGCACTAGCCACCGTTTCCGATCCTGAGCTGCACCGCCCACTTCCTGATTTAGGAATGGTGGAATCCGTTTCAGTCAATGGCGCAATCGCTGAGTTAAAAATTTTATTAACGATTTCTGGCTGTCCGATGCAAGATCGACTCAAAACAGATATCACTGCTGCAGTCACGCAGGTTCCAGATATAGATGAGGTATCGATTGTCTTTGGAGTCATGTCCGAAGAACAACGCAATAACGTTAAAAAACTACTTCGCGGTGGACGTGAGAAATTTATTCCATTCGCTCAACCAGATTCTTTGACGCGCGTTATTGGTATTGCATCC
>WLQO01000046.1 GCA_009698295.1 Actinomycetota bacterium
GCAAATGCGCGCCCACATGCGACTAACCCGAAGCCACCCAAAACGGTAAAGCCCAGCACACCCATTAACGGTGGAAGTTCGCGATCTTCATGTGTGATTCCCATGATCGCCACCCATGCACCTAGGGATAACACAATCCCGCCTTCTATATATAAAAGGGTGGCCACGATAGAACGCTTACGCGCTTGCTTGGCAGGATTCGTGTTCATGAGCGGCAGGGTATCAGCATGAACTTTGAGCATGACGGTTTGCACGATTTATTGACGCGATTATCTGCGCCACCACATTATTACGAAACTTTAAGACGTGAAATCTCTTTGGCCAACCGAAACCATATCGATCTCACAGCGATAAGAATGATTCTCGAATCTGATTCACCAATTTATGAAGCAACCTTAATCTCTTTTGCAGATTTAATGAACAACTCTTTTCGTTACGAGGATGTCAAAGCAAGGTTAGGAGAGCATGAATTCGGAATCCTTATCCATGGAGATGAAGTTTTGGCGACTCAGTTGATAAGGCGGTTCGTTGCGCGTTGGGCGATTGAGGGAAATCCAGATTCGGTCATTTTGTACGCCTCTGCAAAGTTTTCACAGGGGGAAGCAGCTCTTACCTTTATCAATCGATTGGATGATGAAGCCCTTTCACAGAGCGATTTCTAAAGGTATGGCTACTAACCGTTAACCTAAATTGAGAACTATCCACATATAGAAGAGCTCTTCCAACAAAACTTTAGCGTTGCACCTACCTTCGCGCCATGGAGCTAGACGTCGCCTTTGGACCTATTGCAGATCTAATCGCTGATCCGACGATAGAAGAGATTTGGATAAATTCTCCACAACGAATATTTGTCGCGCGCGCAGGAAAGAGCGAATTAACGAATCTCGTTTTAACCTCGGCGCAGGTTAGAGAGTTAGTAGACCGCACACTTATTTGGAGCGGTCGGCGCCTTGATCTCTCGCATCCATTTGTAGATGCTCGACTTCCCGATGGAAGTCGTCTGCACGTTGCAATCCCGGAAATAACCTCACAACACTGGGCAGTAAATATCCGTAAACATTTGCTTCGCCATCTAACTATTAGCGATTTGGCTGATCGTGGCTCAATGAATCTAGATATTGCACAAACCCTTGTTAACTCTGTAAAAGCGGGGTTAAACATTCTCGTAAGTGGAGGTACACAATCAGGGAAAACAACCTTACTTAACGCCCTTGTAACGGCAACGCCAATTCACGAAAGAGTTATCACGATTGAAGAAGTATTTGAACTGCGACCAACTCTTCCAGATTTAGTCGCCTTGCAAACTAGAAGCGAAAACCTGCAAGGAGAAGGTGGAATACCTTTAAGAAGGTTGATAAAGGAGGCGCTAAGAATGCGTCCATCTCGAATTGTTGTCGGTGAAGTGCGAGAAGCAGAAGCCCTCGACCTATTGATCGCACTTAACTCTGGTCTTCCAGGCATGGGAACTTTGCATGCAAATTCTGCAAAAGATGCAATTACTAAGTTACAGACTCTGCCTTTGCTCGCTGGCGAAAATATTTCGCATAAATTTATTGCACCAACTGTAGCGGCCGCCTTGGATCTAGTTGTTCATGTCTCACTGAGCGCAGATGGAACTCGCCGAGTCAAAGAGGTGGCATCCGTCACTGGAAGATTTGAAAATGATCGCGCAGAAATTGAAATGCTGTGGCGATGGAATGGCGCTGAATACGAACGTGGCATTGGCGCTATAGGAAACGAAGAAAAGTTTTCAGCAGCCGGAATTCCATTGGAAAATTGGTGGAAGCGCTAGTGGGATTAATTAGATGGAAGTCGACCAATTTGTATTTAAGAGCCTTCATCTTCGGCATATTTTTGGCGCTCTTTGTCTTTGCTATAACCTCATCACCAGTAATCGCATTGACCTTTATGTCTTTAAGTACAGCTATATCAATAGTCATTTCAAAGCGGACAGATAACAAGAGATTCGAAGCGATGAATTCGGCTTGGCCGGAAGTAATTGATCATTTGATAACTGGTATTCAATCTGGACTTTCAATTAATGAATCGCTTGCAGGTTTGGCCAATCGAGGTCCTGTAATACTCCAACCAATATTTCATGACTTTGCAACATCTATGTTGAAGAGTGGAGATTTCAACGGTGCCTTGCTGAAGCTAAAGAAGGATTGTGGGCAGCCAGGAAGCGACCAGATTTTTGAGTCAATATCTATCTCTAAAACTCTGGGCGGATCTGAGTTACTCACGATATTAAGGACGGTTGGAACTTTTCTACGACAAGATCTTGCACTACGACGTGAAATTGAAGTAAAACATGGATGGATAAAGAACTCAGCTCATTTATCGGCAGCAGCTCCCTGGGTTCTTTTACTTTTGCTATCTACTCAACCAGCGACTGCACGCGCTTTCTCAACAAGTTCTGGTGCGCTCGTACTTATATTTGGAGTAGCGATGACTGCAATTGCGTATATCTGGATGGCTAAATTAGGAGAGCTTCCCGGACTTCCAAGAGTATTTGGTGAGCGATGAAAGCTTCGATCTTAATTCCGATTTTATTCGCAGGTTCAGGTGCGATTTGGATTAGTTTTGGTGCCAATCCGAAATTAGAATTTTCAAAAAGGATTGCAAAATCTAAGGATCGAACAAGTACCGCAAACAAACTTTTGGAAATTGGTAAGGACAACCCAAAAGACTTTGAAATTTACAGGTCAAGGCAAATCCTGCTCTCTGCGCTAATCGGATTCGCGGCGTTACTCCTTCCGGTATTTCTCGGAAAACCACCTGCAATCGGTCTTCTATTTGCAATATTTGCAGCGAGTCTTACTTTTGTAGCAATAGATCAAGATTTAAGTAAGAGAGTCAAGAAGCAGAGGATCATGATTGATGCCGAGTTTCCCGCCGTAATTGAAATGTATTCACTTGCGCTCTCGGCTGGTGAGACGCCCCTAGTAGCGATGGAGCGAATTGCAACGAGTGCAAACGGCACATTGGCAAAAGAATTTATGCGAGTTGTCGAACAGGTAAGAAATGGAAAAGCTTTTCATCTTGCTTTAGATGAAATGGGACGCGGCCTCGATTCACTTTTGATTCGTAGATTTGTTGATTCACTAATTATTGCGACTTTACGTGGCGCGCCTCTAACCGAGGTATTACAAAGACATGCGCAAGAAGCCAGAGAAGCGCAAAGAAATCGTGTTATGGGTGCGGCAGCAAAGGCAGAAATCTCAATGATGGTGCCGGTTGTATTCCTGATACTTCCTATCTCAATACTTTTTGCACTCTGGCCATCACTAGCAAATCTCAATTTAATCTCAGGCGTATAAGCCCAATCCATAAATAATGGAATGGTAAATAAGAAGAAAGTAGGCAGAAATGAAGTCGGTCGTTTTACAAATTAGTATGAAAGCGCAAGATGAATTTCTGAAGTTTCATCAGCGGCTACAACAAGATGCGCGATTAAAGAAGTTAAATCAAACGTTAGCTTCTGAACGTGGCGATGTGCCGGGTTGGGTATTGGTGGTCTTGATGACCACCGGGCTGGTAACCGCAATTTGGACGATAGCGGCACCTCGTCTGACGAGTATTTTAAAAAACTCTCTAGATGCAATGAATGGAATTAGATAGTGTTTCGAAGATTTCTTCGCGATGAGTCTGGAAACATTGAAAGTGCAATGGTTCTGATTCCGTTGCTCTTTCTCTTCCTATGTAACATCCAAATAGTAAGCGCAATTTTTATCAGAAATTCTGATCAGAGCGAAGTCCAAAGCCTGGCATCTTCGCGGGCAATTTCTGGTAGCTACGCGGAAAGAGATGCGATTGTAAATATTCCATCGCGTAATCCATTTGAAGATCAACAGATACTAGTTGTTTCAAAGCGTCGCGATATTCCGCTATTAATCCCAGGATTAAGCAAGGTGCTAGGAGGAAAGTTGCAGAGCGATGTGACGGGAGTTGCGGTAATCGAGACGCGGCCATGACCTCCTTTATAAAGAATGAAGACGGAAGCGCCAGCGTTGAATTCGTAGCTCTTGCACTTCCACTGTTTATTCCTCTCATAATATTTTTGCAACAATTTGCCGGCGTCAGCGCAGAAGAAGAATTTGCCCGCACCCTGGCGCGCGAAGGAGCTCGCGCGTATGTTTCAACTTCCAGTAGCGAGAGCGCAGAAGAGATGATGAATAAAGTAATTATGGTTGCTGGTGAGAAGTTGGGCCTTACTGCAGAGCAATTTGGTCGAATGGCGATTGGTCTACAGTGCAGTAGCTCACCTTGTCATTCGCCCAATGGAAAGGTGCAAGTAACTATTCACTTCAGCGCAACCGCCAATTCTCGAGCGGTTACTGCATCTTCGCAAGAATATTTTTCTCCATGGAGTTAAGAATTCGAGTCATCAAAGATGAACGAGGTTCGATCTCATTATTGGTTCTTACTTTTTTCTTAATAACTGTAGTTACCACCTTAGTTATTACTGATATAGCGGCAGTTACTATTGCCAAACGTTCACTTACTCAAGCGACGGAGGCTGCTGCTCAGCGTGGAGTGAGAAATCTAAATCGTGAGGCTTACTATTCAGGTGAGTTTGACATAAGCACCATGGTTGAAAATCTAGTTGGTGCAGGTCCAAAAGATCCAGGCATCCCAATAGATTGCGCGAAAGCGTTAGGTGATTCGCAGGGTGCTTTGGCTGATTGGGCTGGTGGTCCAAGATCTTTAAGAAGAGTTGAATTAAGCGAAGTCTCGATAAGTAGTATCCAATGCGATGGATTTGGTATTCAACTGATAACCGTTGCTAGCGCACAGTTACCGATAGTTATTCCACTCTTGAAGATTGAAAAAGTTGTCGTGACTGCGCGGGTTTCAACAACCAATACGCGAAGATCTGGATTTTCTCCCTTCGGTATAAGGGTTTTCTAGTACTCGCTATCCTTACCCTTATGGCCCGTGAATACGATCTCGAGATTGCTGCGATCAGCGCAACTCTTGTATCTATAGAAAAGGTCTTGGATCTGCCAAAGCTTGAGGCAGAGGCGGTTGAACTTGAAGCGGCGGCAGGGGTTCCGAATTTATGGGATGACCCGGAGGTTGCGCAGAAAGTTACGAGCAAATTATCGCGGGTGCAGAGCACGATTGCACGGTTAAAAGGTTTGCGCAGACGCGTTGAAGATTTGCCGATTTTATTTGAATTGGCTGGTTCAGAACCTGATGGATCGGCGCTTTCGGATGCTGAAGGTGAATTAGATTCAGTTGTTAAAGCAATTAGCGAACTTGAAGTTACGACTTTATTAAATGGTGAATATGACGACCGCGATGCTTTGATAACAATTCGCTCTGAAGCAGGTGGCGTTGAAGCCGCTGATTGGGCAGAAATGTTGATGCGTATGTACCTGCGTTACTGCGAACGCCATGAATTTAAAGTTGATGTGCTGGAAACTTCTTATGCTGAAGAAGCGGGAATTAAATCAACGACATTTAGAGTTAGCGCACCATATGCATATGGAACTATTTCGGTAGAACAAGGCACGCATCGTTTGGTACGTATTTCTCCTTTTGATTCGCAATCACGTCGCCACACATCATTTGCTGGAGTTGAAGTTGTGCCAGTTGTGGAACAGAGCGATCACATTGAAATTGATGAGAAGGAAATTCGCGTTGATGTTTATCGCTCATCAGGTCCTGGGGGACAAGGCGTTAATACAACTGACTCTGCCGTGCGCTTGACGCATATTCCAACTGGGATTGTTGTTTCATGTCAGAACGAACGTTCGCAGATTCAAAATAAGGCAACTGCAATGGCTGTGTTGCAATCAAAGTTATTAGAACGGCGTCGCCAAGAAGAACAAGCCAAGATCAATGCTTTAAAGGGCGATAATTCTGGATCTTGGGGTAATCAGATGCGCTCTTATGTTTTGGCTCCGTATCAAATGGTTAAGGATCTGCGAAATAACCACGAAACTGGAAATACTTCAGCGGTATTAAATGGCGAAATCGATGATTTCATCGAAGCAGGAATTCGCTGGCGCCGTTCCAGCGCTCAATAATTTATTTATTTAAAGTAATTTTTCTCACCATTCCTGAGAATTCACAAGGGATTTGCGCCTGAGACCCACCGATATCAAGCGTTTTTGGCTGATCTATACCTAAACTAGGACTCAGTACGGCAGCCCCATATATTTGCTGCCTAAGAGCAATGAAGGAGTTCGTGTGATTCGCTTTGAGAATGTGACGAAACTTTACTCGGGTCAAGACCGCCCGGCGCTAGATACTGTTTCTCTGGAAATTGTTAAAGGTGAGTTTGTCTTCCTTGTTGGACTCTCGGGCTCTGGTAAATCAACTTTTCTTAGATTGATCTTGCGCGAAGAGCGACCATCATCCGGAATCATTCATGTCGCTGGAAAAGATCTCGGTCAATTAGCAAATCACAAAGTTCCAGAACTGCGTCGCCAAGTAGGAACGGTTTTCCAAGATTTCCGTTTGCTGCAAAATAAAACAATCGCGGAAAACGTCGCCTTCACTTTGCATGTACTCGGATATTCAAAGCGCGAGATCGAACGTGAAGTCCCTGAAGTTTTGGAGCTAGTTGGTTTGGAAGATAAAGGCGATCGCATGCCAAATGAGATCTCTGGTGGAGAACAACAGCGCGTGGCAATTGCTCGCGCTTATGTGAGCCGCCCGGCGATCATCATCGCCGATGAACCAACGGGCAACCTTGACCCGGCAACTTCAGTGGGAATTATGAAGCTGCTAGATCGTATTAACCGCGAAGGCACCACGGTCTTGATGGCAACGCACGATGCGGGAATCGTTGATCAGATGCGTAAGCGCGTTATTGAGTTAGATAGCGGCCATGTAATTCGCGACCAGGTTCGCGGTGTCTACGGATACACCGGCTAGCGGATCTAAAGAGATAAGGTAAATACATGCGCGCAGGATTTTTACTTAGTGAAGTTCGAATCGGACTTCGCCGTAACCTAACGATGACCTTTGCAGTCATTGTTACTACTGCTATTTCGCTCTCGCTTTTGGGAATCGGTTTACTATCTAATTCACAAGTAAATGCGATGAAAGATTATTGGTATGACAAGATCGAAGTTTCGGTCTATCTCTGTGGTTCTCTATCAGAATCACCAAGTTGTGCCGGTGGAGTAATAAATGCAGAACAGCGCCTTGGTATAAAGAGCGATCTTGAAGCGTTGCCTGTCGTGCAGAGCGTTTTCTATGAATCAAAATCTGAAGCCTACGCGCGATTCCAAGAGCGCTTTAAAGATTCGGCGATCGCGCAAAATGTGACAGCAGATCAACTGCCTGAGTCTTTCCGGGTTAAGTTAAAAGATCCGACTCAGTATGCAGTTGTGGTTAGCGCGTTTTCTGGTCGCCCCGGTGTGGATGTGGTGCAAGATCAGAGAAGTATTTTAGAGAAGTTCTTTAAATTGCTAAATGTGTTGCGCAACGGTGCGCTCTTAGTTGGACTCTTCTCGGTATTAACTGCCGGCTTACTTATTTCAAATACTTTACGTATTGCAGCATTTAACCGCCGCCGCGAAACCGGTGTGATGAAGTTGGTCGGCGCATCTTCTTGGTCTATTCAATTGCCATTCTTACTTGAAGGAATTATCTCGGCGCTGATCGGTTGGGTATTTGCAACTGGTTTATTGGCGGGACTTAAGAGCGTGGTTGATTCGAAGGTAGCGCCGCTGCTGACCTTTACCAATTTCTTTGGTTGGAATGAAGTATGGATCGCATCTGCCTGGTTATTGCTTGCCGGCTTAGGCGTTTCAACGATTGCATCTGCTGTGACGCTGCGCCGTTATCTCAAGGTCTAAACGAGTAACGCCGTGGTGAAAGAGGTCGGTCGCAAACTCATCGCGCAGAATAAAAAGGCACGCCACGATTATTCAATTGAAGAAGTCTTTGAATGTGGAATTGTCTTAACTGGCACAGAAGTTAAATCTCTCCGTGCTGGCCGCGCCTCGCTAATAGATGGTTATGCAACTGTTGAAAATGGCGAACTCTGGTTGGCCGGCGTTCATATTCCCGAATACACCCAAGGCACTTGGACCAATCACGAGACTCGACGCAAACGTAAGTTACTTGTGCACTTGCAAGAGATAAAGAAGTTGCATATCAAGATTAAGGAAGGCGGACTTACGTTAATACCTTTGCAGCTTTACTTCAACAACGGAAAAGCCAAAGTAGAGATCGCAGTTGCACGTGGCAAGAAAGCGCACGATAAACGCGATTCATTAATGGAACGTCAATCAAATCGTGAAATTGAGCGCGAGATTTCACGCCGTCGTTCCGGTAAAGACCAGTAACGCACGCTTAATAAATAGCGATTTTTAAAGCGTCGGTGGGCGGCGTTACACTTAGCCCACAACTTAATAGTGGAAATAGCTTTCCACACCCATGGGGGTGAACGGTCTCGACTTTGGTTGTTGAGGCAGGGGAAGCGGGCCGAGGAAGCCAGGATGATCTCGTTAACCAATAACCTGTGCAAAAAATAATCGTCA
>WLQO01000047.1 GCA_009698295.1 Actinomycetota bacterium
CCTGCAAATATATATGGCTCATCAATTTCTGTGCCGTTGATCATGATCTTCTTATTCTTCGAGCAGCATTCGACTTTATCGCCGGCTACGCCAATTACGCGCTTTACTAAATATTGCTTAGTCGGATTTGGAAGCACACCCACAGCAACAAGGGCTTCTTTCGCCTTGGCTAGATATTTATTTTGATCTCCTGCATAGGGTTCAGGAAGCCAGTTATCGGGATCGCGAAAGACCACAACATCGCCACGTTTGATTGACTTGCCGACAAAAGGAACTTTATTTACCGCCACGCGATCATTGACTTGCAGCGTGTTCTCCATAGACCCAGATGGAATGAAGAAAAATTGAACCAAGAAAGTCTTTATGACAAGGGAAACTGCGAGCGCAACTATTACAAGGATAGGAAACTCGCGTAAAAGCGAGCCCTTACGTGGCATTTAAAGGAGTTGCTTATTCAGCAGGCTTGTCTTCGGCGGCAACTTCAGCTTCAACCACAACTTCTGCAGTCGCAACTTCAGCTGGAACCTCTGCCACTACTTCGACCGCAGTTGGCTCGGACACCTCTGCCACGACTTCGACCGCAGCTGGTGCTTCGACAACTACGTCTACAATAACTGCAGCAACCGGAGTTGAAAGAATTCCATCTCCGTAACCTTCGATGCCATCACGCTTTTCGCGGATCTTGGCAGCCTTACCGCGCAGATCGCGGAGGTAGTAAAGCTTGGCGCGACGTACATCGCCCTTCTTTACGAGTTCAATCTTTTCAATAACTGGTGTGTGTACTGGGAAGGTACGTTCTACTCCAACGCCGTAAGAAACCTTACGGATTGTGAAAGTTTCACGAACGCCATCGCCTTGGCGACGGATAACGATTCCTTGGAAAACCTGGATACGGCTCTTGCTACCTTCAATAACGCGAACGTGGACCTTGAGTTCATCGCCTGCGCGAAATTGTGGGATGTCATGGCGAAGTGACTTCGCATCGACGGCGTCAAGAATATTCATCGTTTGGTCCTCATCTAAGTAAAGCTCTTTCAAGCTTTTTAAAAGCTTTTTGAAGCTGATTACAGCGCGGCCAAATCTGCCGTGCAGAATGCGTATCTTGCCACAGAACGGCCTCCGAGCGTAAATCGGCTAAAGCCCCCGTTCGCCCCAGCGCCTCCCTCACCTACTTTTTCACCCTTGGCAGGTATTCTCGCCCACATGAGTGAGCTCCGCCTGACCGGCAAGACCCCTGATGGGGTGCACATCGCGCTCACAGATAACGATGGCGCCGAATACACCTTACGTATCAGCGACACATTGCGCGCCACCGTAAACCAACCGCGTCTGACATCTGTACCTGTTTCCGATGAGAACGCAGCGATGAGCGTTAAAGAGATACAACGTCGTCTGCGTGCGGGCGAAACAATGGATGCAATTGCTCGCGAAGGAAATATTTCAGTAGATAAAGTGGAACGTTTCGCCGGTCCAATTTTGCAAGAGCGTTTATTTATTATCGATCAAGTACATTCGCTCACACCGCGTCGTGATGGAAAAGACAGTGGTCGCGATGCAATTACATTCTTAGATATTGTCACAGCCAAATTAGCACCTCGTGGTGTTGATGTTGATTCCTTAGATTGGAATACCTGGCGCATTGACGATGGCACCTGGACTATCGAGCTTCACTATCCAAATCGCGATGGTTTAGGTGCGGCGCAATTTAGTTACGACACACACCGTCGCACTATCACCCCACTTGATGACAACGCCGCTTGGATGATGGGCGAAGAAGCTCCAATTCGCCGTATCGAGCCAGGACTTGTTTATTCAGAGCCATCTCATCCATCGCGCGCTGCAGAAAGAATTGAAGTAAGAGATCCGATCCGAATCGACAGCGCGCCAATTCGCAGCGTTGCATCATCTTTAGATGACCTGCCAGATAACGATCCAACGGATGAAGAGTTTGAAGCAGAAATTTCTCGCGAAACTCCGCGCTTGGTTTCAATCCGTGAAACTCCCGCCCCTGGAGATAAGCAAGATGGCATCACCGCGCGCGCCAAAGTTCCTTCATGGGATGAAATCATGTTTGGCCAGAAGCCAACGGATGAACCCAATAACGAATAATTAATTTAAGAAATTACTGCGCGTAAAAGCGGCACATAGCTTTCGATATCACTTGCTCCGCCATGGTGGCCGACCATCGCACCCTCTTGCTTTTCGCGTTCTGCTTCGATCAAAATCAAATCACCATGGGCAATTACGACGATATCGCCCATGCGATCTGCGGCATCGACTGATACAGATTTTCCAAAGAGATCTGCGGCGATAGCTTCGGTGCGGGTGTAAACACTCGCCTTCTCCCCCAGAAACTCTTCCCAGATAGATGCCACATCGGCAATAGCGCTCTGGCTTGCGCCATCGGTTAAATACAAATGGCGCGCTCGTGGTTCACCAGCAATGGTGGCGATATTTTCGGCCAATTTATTATCTACACCGATGACAATCTTTTCTCCCACGTTGATCATGCCGTGATCGGCAGTTAGCCATAAACGAGTTTGGCGCGGAAGTTTTTGTAGCAAAGTAGCAACTAGTTGATCGATTCCGGTCAGCGCCGCCAACCATTTATCAGAGCCCACTCCATCGCTATGGCCGGCCACATCTAAATCATTGACATAAAGATAGACAAAAGACGGGGTCTGCTTTAACGCCGCAACAGTTTCGGTAATTAAATCAGCGTGCGTATTCGCGCCACAGTATTTAGCGCCACGAAAAACAGCACGGGTAAAACCAGAGTCTTCATATCTCTTAGCTGCCACATGCGTAACGCTTATATTTTGCGCGACGGCGCGTTCAAATAATGTTGTAACCGGCTGCCAGATAAAGGGATCTACGCGCTCATCCCATTTAAGTGAATTCAAGATACGTCCACCGCTGCGTGGAACTTGCACGGTGTAGCCAAGCATTCCGTGTTCGCCAGGATTAACGCCAGTTGTTAGAGTCGCCAAACTAGTTGCAGTCGTCGATGGAAAAGAAGTTTTGACTGCGCCATGGCGAATTAAAGATGAGAGCGTCGGAATGTAACTCTCGTATTTAGCTACGGCATCAGCGCCTAAGCCATCGACTAAGAAAAGTAGCTCGCGCCCAACTGGGCTCGGTCCGCATTGAATCTGATCGCTGGTATCTGCTAAACCTAGGCTGGCAAAGAGCGAAGGAGTGATTTGCGACAGATGCACAGAGGTATCTTCTCACGGGTAAGGTTGGGGTTATGAGCCACCGAATGCCATTTACTCCATCGCCGGAAGTTGCTGCGGCGCTGGCGGAAGGTCGTCCGATAGTTGCACTCGAATCAACGATTATCAGCCATGGTCTGCCAAGGCCACAAAATTTAGAAGTTGCTCGTGAAGTAGAAGATATCGTCCGCGATCACGGCGCAGTGCCAGCAACGATTGCCTTGTTGGATGGCGTTGTACATATTGGTCTAACCGATAGCCAACTTAAAGAGATTGCCAATCGCGATGACATCGCTAAAGCTTCTAGTCGTGACCTAGCAATAATTGCGGCCACCGGAAAATCTGCAGCCACAACAGTTGCAGCAACTGCACATTTAGCAGCCCTTGCCGGCATTCGCGTCTTTGCAACAGGTGGTTTGGGTGGCGTGCACCGCGATGCCAACGAAACTTTCGATGAATCGGCGGACTTAACAGCGCTTTCACAATTAGATATAACCGTTGTCTGTGCAGGTGTTAAATCAATTTTAGATGTAGCCGCGACTTTGGAACGCCTTGAAACTTTAGCAATCGGCGTTGTTGGCTATAAAACGATCGCCTTCCCTGGGTTTTACTTAACGGATTCAGGATTCACGATAGAACACCAGGTAAACAGCGCCGCAGAAATTGCAAAAATCATCCATGCCCGCGAATCATTGCGAACCAATAAGAGCGCACTAATCGTTGCCAATCCCGTAAAACATGAGATGAACCGCAAGCGCCATGACGCTATTTTAAAGAGCGGGTTGGCCGGTGCTCGCAAAGCGGGAATTATCGGCAAAGCGGTCACTCCATTCTTACTTGAACATTTCCACACCGCCAGCGAAGGTGAATCTCTTTCAGTAAATATCGAGATAATTAAATCCAATTCAGCGCTAGCTGCTGATATTGCGGTAGCAAAGCAGCACTAAATGTCTGTCAACGTGCTCTGCATCGGGGATGTAATGCTCGATGTTATTGCACGTATCGATGTTGCTCCCCAAAGAATTAACTACGGGAGTGACACTGCTAGTCGTATCAGCACCAGCAGTGGAGGTGCAGCCGGAAATGTTGCTGCTTGGCTCACTCGCACGACTGCGCGCAGTGCAATCGTTAGCCATGTCGGAGACGATCCTGCCGGTGCTGCCATCATCGCTGAATTCGATAACTTGGGAGTTGTCCACGAAAATTTAGCGATCGCAGGTCAATCATCAGGCGTGGTTGTTGTGCTGGTGGATGCATCAGGTGAGCGCACCATGTTTCCGGATAAAGGCGCAAACTCGAATTTAACGCTGGCAGATCTGCCGCCACTCGATAACTTCCAGGCCGTTTACATCTCAGGATATGCGCTACTTAATCCACTGTCTCGTCCTGCAGTATTGGCAATGGCGGAAAAGATCCGAGCAGATTCAATTCCAATCTATTTTGACCCGGCATCTGTGGGCGCGATGAAAGATGTTTCAGATAAAGAGATCCACTCTTGGTTTGCGCTGACAAATGTTCTGTTGCTTAACGAAGAAGAATCTATTTATCTAACTGGATCTGTTGATATAGAACGCGCTCTTGATTATTTATTGGAATTCGCTGAAGTCGTTGTAATTAAACGTGGCTCACTTGGCGCCATCGCCAAGGCGCGTGGCTATGACTCAATCAGCGTTCCTGCTGTTTCTGCAGATGTGGTTGATACAACCGGGGCCGGCGATAGTTTCGCTGCCGGATTTATTGCAGCTTATGGAGCAAAACACGATCTAACCGCTGCTTTGACCGCCGGAACCGAATTAGCGGCCCGATGTGTTGCAATCGTCGGTGGCAGACCGCGTGTAGGTACCGCAATTTAGCTAGTTCACTTGGCAGAATGCCCGCATGGCAACGAAGAAGGCAGCAACGAGTACCAAGGCGAAGAAGCCCCTTGGTCCAAAACCAGGTGAATATCCCGGCAAGATCGTTGATATTGATGTCTCATCTGAAATGTCAGAATCATTTTTAGAATATGCATACTCAGTTATTTATTCGCGTGCGCTGCCTGATGCGCGAGATGGTTTAAAGCCTGTACATCGTCGCATCTTGCATCAGATGGCAGATATGGGACTTCGTCCAGAACGCGGTCACGTAAAGAGCGCACGTGTTGTCGGTGAAGTAATGGGTAAGTTGCACCCGCACGGTGACTCTGCAATTTACGATGCGCTCGTGCGAATGGCGCAATCATTTTCAATGCAGGTGCCTTTAATTGATGGCCACGGAAACTTTGGTTCGCTAGATTCCGGTCCTGCTGCAATGCGTTACACCGAAGCGCGTCTGGCCCAAGCTGCTATGGCGATGGTTGCCGAAGCTGATGAAGATACCGTTGATTTTGGTCCAAATTACGATGGTCAATTACTTGAGCCACTGGTTCTGCCTGCGGCATACCCAAACTTGTTGGTAAATGGTGGATCCGGAATCGCAGTTGGTATGGCAACAAATATGGCACCGCATAACTTAGGTGAAGTAATCGCAGCGACTAAATTCTTAATTGATAATCCCAAGGCAACGCTAAATCAATTGATGAAGCACATCCCTGGTCCTGACTTTCCTACTGGCGGAGAACTCGTTGGCGCTGAAGGCGTACGTGAGGCATATGCCACCGGTAAGGGATCCTTTAAGGTTCGCGCAACCGTTGAAATTAGCAAAGTTACATCTCGCAAGATGGGCATCACTATAAAAGAATTGCCATTTAATATCGGGCCAGAAAAAGTTGTGGAACGTATCGCCGACCTTGCAAAAGCAAAGAAGATTCAAGGTATTTCCGACATCATCGACCTGACAGATGGCCAGACAGGCACCAACGTAGTCATCGAGCTTAAAAATGGTTTCGAACCAGAAGCGGTACTGGAGCAGCTATTTAAGTTAACTCCGATGGAAGATGCCTTTGCCATCAACGCAGTTGCCTTGGTAAAGGGCCGTCCGCAGACACTGGGCTTGAAGGAATTGCTGCAAGTATTTATCGATCACCGCATCGAGGTTGTACGTCGCCGTTCTGAATACCGTAAAGCGAAAGCCGAAGGCCGTTTATTAATGGTCGATGGCCTGCTTAAGGCGATTATTGATATCGACAAGGTGATCAAAATTATTCGTGGCAGCGATGATGCCGCAGCAGCGAAAGAGAAGTTGATCAAAGACTTTAAATTAAATGATGAGCAAGCCACATATATCTTGGATATGCCGCTGCGCCGTTTAACAAAGATGAGCAAACTTGAACTTGAAACTGAGCAGAAGGAACTAAAAGCAACTATTGCAGCCTTGGCTACTCTTCTTAAATCAGAAGAAAATATAAAAGCACAAGTTGCCACCGAGCTAACTGCAGTCGGAAAATCATTTGCCACCCCGCGTCGCACCCGAATCGGCGCTGCTTAATTTCGTTTAACTTCCCCACTGTGGGAGACTTCGTCAAATGATCTCTACAAACGCTCTTGAACTGCGCGCTGGTGCGCGTCTTCTGGTCTCAGGAGTCACCGTTCGCATCAATCACGGAGATCGCATCGGATTTGTTGGCCGCAATGGCGCAGGTAAATCCACGCTCGCCAAAGTATTAGCTGGTGAAACACTCCCCGCAGGCGGCGCCGTACAGCGCACCGGCAAAATCGGATACCTGCCACAAGATCCGCGCACTGGCGAAGATCAAGGCACTGTTATTGAAAGAATTTTATCCGCGCGCGATTTAGATCAAATCGCTGCACGAATGACTCAAGTCGAAGAAGAGATGGCCACAACTGAAGGTGCCGCTCTTGAAAAAGCGATGGATCGCTACACCCGCGTTGATGCTGAATTTCAGGCAGCCGGCGGATATGCCGCAACTGCAGAAGCCGAAGCGATCGCAACTTCACTTGGCGTAACCGAGGCGGTATTTGGCAATAAATTAGACACATTGTCAGGTGGACAACGCCGCCGCATTGAATTGGCCCGCATCCTATTTTCTGGCGCAGAAACACTTTTGCTGGATGAGCCTACAAACCACTTAGATGCCGATTCAATTATCTGGCTGCGCAATTACTTAAGCACTTACTCTGGCGGGCTAGTAATCATCTCCCACGATGTGAACCTCATTGAACAAGTAGTAAATAAAGTCTTCTATATCGATGGCAACCGAAACGTGATCGATGTCTACAACCTGGGCTGGAAGCAATATTTATTACAACGCGAACAAGATGAGCATCGCCGCAAAAAGGAACGCGCCAACGCCGAAAAGAAAGCCGAAATCTTGCAGAAGCAAGGCGAAAAAATGCGCGCTAAGGCTTCTAAAGCAACTGCTGCTCAAGGCATGTTACGTCGCGCCGAGAAACTTCGTTCATCCCTGGATGATGTGCGCGTCAAAGATAAGGTCGCAAAGCTGCGCTTCCCAACACCAGCACCTTGTGGCAAGACTCCCCTATCGGGTGAAGAGCTCTCTAAGAACTACGGCTCCCTTGAAATCTTTACCGATGTCTCTTGCGTTATCGATAAGGGCTCTCGCGTTGTCATCCTTGGACTTAACGGTGCTGGTAAGACAACTCTCCTTAAGATTCTGGCTAACCAACTTGAATCCGATACCGGAAAAGTGGAGCACGGCCACGGATTAAAGCTTGGCTACTACGCCCAGGAACATGAAATGCTCGACTTCGAACGCACCATTCTTGAAAACATGATGTCCTCTAAAGATGACCTTCGCGAACCAGAGGCTCGTAACGTTCTCGGTTCATTCTTATTCGTTGGTGATGATGTTCATAAGCCGGTGAAGGTTCTTTCAGGTGGAGAACGAACTCGTTTAGCTCTTGCAACACTGGTTGTATCTGCAGCAAACGTACTTCTACTTGATGAGCCAACAAATAACTTGGATCCCGCATCGCGCGAGGAAATCTTGGGCGCACTCGGTGAGTATCAAGGCGCCGTAATCATGGTTTCCCACGATGAAGGCGCGGTTCAAGCGCTAAAGCCAGAGCGTGTGATCTTGCTGCCTGATGGGGATGAAGACATTTGGAAAGATGAATACTTCGATCTC
>WLQO01000048.1 GCA_009698295.1 Actinomycetota bacterium
GAAAGTTTTTAGCAAACCAGAGAATTGTTTTGGAGTTGTGAACTGCCCTTTATTTCCGCAGGCCGGACAGTTCATATCGCTAAGTGATTCTAATTTCTTTTTATGCTTCACTTCATACGCTTCTTCCAAATGATCCGCGCGATAACGTTTATTGCAAGCAGTACATTCGGTAAGCGGATCGCTAAATGTGGCAACGTGTCCAGATGCTTCCCAAACTTCGCGCGCTAAGATCACGCAAGAGTCCAACCCAACAACATCTTCGCGGCCCATCACCATGGATTTCCACCATTGGCGCTTTACATTGTTCTTAAGTTCAACTCCAAGTGGTCCGTAATCCCAAGAGGCGCGAAGTCCGCCATAAATTTCTGATGAGGGATAAACAAATCCACGTCGCTTTGCTAGTGAAACAATATTTTCCAAACGATCTACGGCCATTTAAAGATCTCCATCCGTCCGGCTAATTTACTTAGCCGGTGAGATTGAGCTAGTCCGGCTGGCTGTCGGCGAATACAACGTACGTTGCAATCGTGGCCTTAGTTTAACTCGTAAGCCCCTGGTTCATCAATTGCGCGCGCTAGAAGCGGAATTGCTTCCAACTTCGTGCGCATCGCACTTAGCGCACGTCGATATGAACCTACATTTTCCCAACGGGTAACGATCGCCCATAAAGTTGGTTGATCTAGATTCTGACCAAATTCTCCATCAATAAATCCGACACAACTGGCAAGGGCTTCGTAGGCTCTCTTTGCATCACTGGCAAATTCAGTGCTCTCCGCTAGCGGCACTTCAAAGCGGGCAATTGCGATCATGAGGTTAAGAGTAATCGCGATATCCTTCAACTATGAACTTGGCTATCGCCTTTGCCGCAATAACTGTATTGGCAACCACCTTTGGTGGATATGTGGCGCTTAAGTCCAACGATCGCTTCCACCTTGTTCTTGGTCTCTCAGCTGGATTACTTCTTGGATTGGTTGGCTTTGATCTGCTGCCTGAAGTATTTGAAATGAATACCAGTTCATTCTTGGGAGTTCCACAAGTCTCTGTGGCTATTTTGGCTGGGTTTTTATCGCTTCATATTATTGAAGGTGTATTTGGAAGCCACGAGCCAGCCGAATCTGATTATGGACACGATCACGAGCATCACAATATCGCTGGAACTTTGGGCGCAGTTGCAATGGGCGGCCATGTATTTCTAGATGGCGTTGGTTTGGGCGTTGCCTTTAAAGTCAGCAACTCACTTGGTTTTGCCGTCTTCTTGGCAGTAATGGTTCACGCTTTTAGTGATGGCTTAAATACCGTTTCGCTAATTGTTAAGAGTGGTAATTGGACTAAGAAGAGTTTCAGATTGCTGGGCGTTGATGCAATCGCGCGTATCGGTGGCGCATCGGTTGGAACTTATCTTGCGCTAAATGATTCGCTGCTCGCACTTTACTTAGCGCTCTTTTCTGGCTTTGTTATCTACCTTGCGACTTCGCACATTTTGCCTGAAGCGCATTCCAAACATTCATCTCGTTGGACTTTCTTTGCCACCATCTTGGGCGTATTAATTATGTGGGGCGTAGTAACGAGTATTTAAGCCTTACGCTTTTCCGCAATCTTTACTGTTGGGAAGGTCAAGCCTTCCCAAACCTTCGATCTCTCTCCGAATAAATCTCGATCGCTTTCCAAAGTTGTTTAGGCGTCATATCCGGCCATAAGACATCCATAAAGACGAACTCAGCGTAAACCGATTGCCACGGCAAGAAGTTGCTGGTGCGCTGCTCACCCGATGAGCGCAAGAACAAATCAACATCGCGCATCTTCGGTGAATATAAGTACTTCTCAATAGTTTTCTCAGTTATTGCATCTGGTTTTAATTTGCCGCGCTTAACATCACGTGCCAGAGCAGTCGTG
Source organism: Actinomycetota bacterium (assembly GCA_009698295.1). Taxonomy (GTDB): domain Bacteria; phylum Actinomycetota; class Actinomycetes; order Nanopelagicales; family Nanopelagicaceae; genus Planktophila. The sequence continues at coordinate 1,894 of WLQO01000048.1, forward strand.
GCATCTACTATTTCCGCTCTTCCACCATAATTAACGCACATATTTAAAGTTAAGACTTTGTTCTTTTTAGTTAACTCTTGCGCTTCTTCGAGCTCTGAAATGACCGATTTCCATAAACGTTGCGGGCGACCAATCCATTGAATCTTTACGCCCATTTCGTTGAGTCGATCGCGGCGGCGGCGCAATACATCGCGGCTATAGCCCATCAAGAACTTAACTTCTTCTGGGGTGCGCTTCCAGTTTTCTGTTGAAAAGGCGTAAGCGCTTAACTCTTTTACACCAAAGCCAATTGCTGCTTCGACTAAGTCAAAGAGGACTTTCTCGCCTGCTTCATGTCCCGCAGTTCGCGCTAAGCCGCGATCTTTCGCCCAGCGCCCATTGCCATCCATCACGATTGCGATGTGTTCTGGAACTTCAATCTTTTTGCTCAACTTTTAAACTCTCTCCACGATCGGCAGACTGCGCAGCCCACGTTCTAGGTGCCATTGTAAGTAAGCAATTACCAATCCACTAGCCTCACGGCGATTGCGGGCTTCACTTGCTTGAGCCATTTCCCAATCACCACTGAGTAAGGCACCCAATAGCTCGAGAGTTTCAGGAGCCGGTGTTGCGCAAGCAGAGGGACGGCATTCAGAACATACTGATCCGCCGCCGACTAAAGAAAAGTAACGATGCGGCCCTGGTTTTTCACAGCGTGAACAATTAGAAGTTGAAGGTGCATATCCACCGATTGCAAGTGAGCGAAGCAAGAATGCATCCAAGATTAAGGATGCGTCATATCGACTTTCAGCCAGTGCTTTCATGCCGCCGACAACTAATTGAAACTCTTGCAAGGCAGGCTCATACTCCTGTGAAGTAAATCTTTCCGCAGTTTCTAAAATTGCTGAAGCGATTGTCCAGCGCTGATAATCCTCAGTAAGAGCTTCTCCATAATTATTAATCGCTTCAACTTGGGTAATGGTGTCAAAGGTGCGACCTTTATGAAGTTGAATATCAACGTGGCTTCCGGGTTCTAAACGCGCACCAAATTTAGACATCGTGCGCCGTACGCCTTTTGCGACGCCGCGCACACGACCATGTTCGCGCGTAAGCAGCGTGATGATGCGATCTGCTTCACCCAACTTTTGGGTGCGCAAGATGATTGCTTCGTCACGATAAAGGCTCACGAAGGTAAAGGTAGTCAGCGGATAGCGCGATTTATTGCAGACACGACCGCTTTAAGTGAAGCAGTTGTGGTGTTGGGGTCGATTCCGACCCCCCAGAAAACTTCGCTACCGATTGAGCACTCCAGATAGGCAGCAGCAGATGCATCGCCACCAGCAGAAAGTGCATGCTCGTAATAATCAAGGACGCGAACATCAACGCCGTAATCCTGCAAAATATTACAGAACGCAGCGATCGGTCCATTTCCTTGGCCAGTAAGTTCTTTCATTTCCCCGCGATCAGTGATCTTCACAGTTAAATGAACATCCTCATCTAATACTGAAGTTTGAGAAAGTCCTTTTAGGCGGAAACGTCCCCAAGATTGATTTTGATTGGGTGCAGAATCCGTTGGTAAGTATTCATCTTCAAAGATATGCCACATTGCGGCGGCAGTTATCTCTCCACCTTCAGAATCTGTCTTGGCTTGCACCACGCGACTAAATTCAATTTGGTGGCGACGCGGCAGATCGAGATGATGTTCGTTCTTCATCAAATAAGCAACGCCGCCCTTGCCAGATTGCGAGTTAACGCGAATAACTGCTTCGTAAGAACGTCCAATATCTTTTGGATCGATCGGCAAATATGGAATCGCCCAAGTAAATTGATCTTTATCAACGCCAGCAGCTTTGGCATCTTTCTCAAGATGTTCAAAGCCTTTCTTGATCGCATCTTGGTGTGAACCTGAAAAAGCTGTGAAGACTAGATCTCCACCATATGGATGGCGTTCTGGAACACGCAATTGATTGGCATATTCCACGGTGCGGCGTACCTGATCGATATTTGAGAAATTAATCATTGGATCAATTCCATGCGAAACCAAGTTCATACCAAGGGTTACTAGGCAAACATTTCCGGTTCGCTCGCCATTACCAAATAGCGTTCCTTCGATGCGATCAGCGCCAGCAAGAAATCCAAGTTCTGCAGCTGCAACACCAGTACCACGATCGTTATGCGGGTGTAGCGAAACTATTACGCTCTCGCGATTTTCTAAATTGCGGCACATCCATTCAATTGAATCGGCATAAACATTTGGAGTCGCCATTTCAACTGTCGCCGGCAAATTCATGATGGTCTTCCATTGTGGAGTCGGTTTCCAGATCGCATTTACTGCGTTGCAAACCTCGACTGCGAATTCCAATTCGGTGCCAGTGTAAGACTCTGGAGAATATTCAAAGGAGACCTTGGTGCCTGGCACGGTAGAAACTAGATCAAGACATAACTGCGCACCGTCGGTTGCGATTTTCTTGATACCTTCTTTATCAAGTCCAAAGACCACGCGACGTTGCAAAGTTGAAGTTGAGTTATAAAGATGGACAATCGCTTGCTTGGCACCTTTTATAGATTCATATGTTCGGCGAATTAACGGTTCGCGCGCTTGGGTGAGCACCTGGATCACCACATCATCAGGGATCATGTCTTCATCGATGATCTTACGAACAAAATCAAAATCAGTTTGTGAAGCCGAAGGAAAACCAACTTCAATCTCTTTGTAGCCCATCTCAACCAAGAGCTTAAACATCGCTAATTTACGTGGCGTATCCATCGGATCGATCAACGCCTGATTTCCATCGCGCAGATCAACAGAGCACCACTGCGGCGCTTTATCCATCTGCTTAGTTGGCCAGGTGCGATCTTTTAGATCAACAGGAATAAATGATGAATAACGATGCACCGGCATCGCCGAAGGTTTTTGATCAGGGAAATTCTTTTCTTGTGACATTTACTTAACTCCTAATTTTTTGGGTTTTGTCGGGTTTTACCGGTGCGACAAACCCCGCGGCGAGGGGACCGGCTTACTTGGCCCCGCCACGGCAGCGAAGGAGGAGGCTGCGAAGTGTCACGGTTAACAACATGGTGAAATAGTAACGCGCAGTATTACTTCTGAGCAAGTGCGCGTTAAAAACGGTTTAAAAGACGTGAATCTGCTCCATGACTTCCATAATCTTCACAGTTTCAGCAAGACTCAAAATTGGACTATCGGTTAGACCTTTAGCGATGCACTCTTCAAGGTGAATTGCTTGGTACTGCATACCGCGGCCATTTATCTTCTCTTCATATTTGCGGATAAATTTATTTTGGTTGTCATAAATACTAAAGGTGGCCTGCTCAAAGAACCAACCATCAATTTCTATTCTTCCCTTTGTGCCATGGATTGCTGCATTACACGGTCCCGCCATTGTCATACATGAATTGATCAAAGCCAGACTGCCGTTGTCATATTGCAATACGGCGGCAGTTGCCGAATCAACTCCAGTATCAGTCATGATCGATTTTCCGCTAACTGAATCTGGAATTCCAAGTGTGCGAATTGCCATATGCATCGGATAAATACCTAAGTCGTAATGCGCTCCGCCGCCTTGTTCGCGATTCCAAAGTCGAGGCGCTCTCTCGATTGGCAGAAATTGGCTGTGATCTGCGTAAACAAAATGTGGAGTTCCGATTTCGCCTGCTTCAATCGCTGCAAAGACAGCAACCATCGTTGGCAAGAACCGAGTCCACATCGCTTCCATCACAAAGACGTTTTTGCGTTTTGCAGCGGCATAGATTTCATGGGCATCTGCGGCGTTCATAGTAAATGGCTTTTCCAGCAGAACATGCTTTCCGGCTTCTATCGCAAGCAGGGCATGGTCGCGGTGCAAGGTTTGAACCGTTGAAATATAAATAACATCTACTTCAGGATCTGCCACAAGGGATTCGTAATCTGGATGGCGATTTGGGATGTTGAACTGATCAGCGAATGCGTTGGTGCGCGCCATATCGCGCGTAGCAACTGCTTGAATCTTTAATCCAGCATGAGCGAAATCTGCTGCGATGATCTTGGCGATGCCGCCTGCTCCTAAATAACCCCAACGTAGCGCCATGGTGCTCCTTCTAATTTAATTTATAGATTAATTCGATATCAATTATGGAATAAGTGTATTGGCGAAAATCTGCCAAGCAAGTAGCGATTTAGCCACGAGGGATAGCGTTATGTAAGTGCGCTCTCCGCGTAAATAATCAGCCCACTTGCCGATCTTCTTATATTGCAGAAATTGCACAAGCGCAAAGGAGTTAAAGAGTACAAAGATTGTAAAGACGATGAAATACACGAAGGTAGGCGCTTTGTTTTCGCCAGCTCCACCAATTGCAAAGACATAGAAAACCAAGGCAAGCCACGGAACTATGCCGGCTATACAGCCGAAGATAAATGGAATCCAGCCACCATTGCCTGGCTCTTCATATTTTTCTTGAAGCCAGCCAAAGAGAATCATGGAAGCGTTTACTCCGAAGATGGAAATCAACGCGGTGATATCTGAAATTCCGGTTACTTGTGCAATCAGAACAATCATTACTGAAGAGCTAATTGAATATTCAACCCAACGGAAGAAGTTGCGGTGAGCGCCAAGACCTGCGATATATCGCGGAAAGAATTTAGGGCTAATCACAATGAAGTGCGCAAGAGAAGAAAGTCCCAAGAATATTGCGACACCGATTGCCAGTGGTGCGTTGTACAAGACAATTAAATCTCCATATGTGCTTCCGGGAGGGCCCGACATATATCGCGCAGTGATGGGTAGCGTGAAATCTGATGAGAGCGCAAGAACTGCCAACATCTGCAACAGGTGAAGAACGCCTGCAATTAAATTAATGCGGCGCAGTCCGCGATCTGTAATCTCTTTAGCCATGCCAATAAAGTAACAGCCAGACGCGGCGCTGGCTCGTTATAGGACCGGCAAATACCGATCTAATTCGTAGGCGCTGACCTGGCGGCGGTAGTCCTGCCATTCGGCGCGCTTATTGCGCAGTACATATTCAAAGACATGCTCGCCCAGAGTCTGGCGCACGAGTTCGCTCTTCTCCATTACTGCAATCGCTTCATCAAGGTTGGCTGGCAGCGATTCGGGCACAGCGTTATCGACGAGCTCATACTTCTCTTCAATTCCTTTAAGTCCCGCAGCCAACATCACGGCATATGCCAGATAAGGATTGCAGGCAGAATCCGGCGAACGAAATTCGATGCGAGTCGAATTCTCTTTATTTGGTTTATACATCGGAATACGAACCAAGGCGCTGCGATTGTTGTGGCCCCAGTTAATGAGTGCTGGCGCTTCTCCCCCGCCTTGCAAGCGTTTGTAAGAATTAACCCACTGATTTGTCACAGCAGTAATTTCAGAGGAGTGTTTCAAGATTCCTGCGATAAATGAGCGAGCGACTTTAGATAAATTAAATTCGGCAGATGCATCGTAGAAAGCATTCTTCTCACCTTCAAAGAGCGAGACGTGGGTGTGCATTCCGCTACCTGGATGATCGGTAAATGGCTTTGGCATAAATGATGCATAGAAGCCTTGCTCCAGCGCCACTTCTTTAATGACATGGCGGAAGGTCATGATGTTATCTGCAGTGCTTAAAGCATCGGCATAACGCAGATCAATTTCTTGTTGACCAGGTGCGCCTTCGTGATGGCTAAATTCAACTGAGATACCCATCGCTTCCAACATCGTGATCGCTTGGCGACGGAAATCATGGCCTACAACAGCCGGAGTGTGATCAAAGTAGCCACCTTGATCAACTGGAATCGGTTCTTCACCTTTTACCGGAGTTGACTTAAATAAGAAGAATTCAATTTCAGGATGGGTGTAACAGGTGTAACCCATCTGGGCCGCCTTATTTAATGTACGACGGAGCACATTGCGCGGATCGGCATGCGATGGCGAACCATCTGGCATGGTGATGTCGCAGAACATACGAGCTGCACCCGGTGATTCTGTGCGCCAAGGCAAAATTGAAAATGTTGCGGGATCTGGCTTTGCCAACATATCTGATTCAGTAACGCGCGCAAAGCCTTCAATTGCCGAACCATCAAAGCCGATACCTTCGTCAAATGCATTTGCAAGTTCGGCAGGTGCGATCGCAACCGATTTTAGATAACCCAAGACATCGGTAAACCACAAACGGATAAAGCGAATATTGCGCTCTTCAATTGTGCGCAGCACAAACTCTTGCTGCTTACTCATCTGTAAATTGGTTTGGGAATCGTTCTGTGAATCGTTTGCGGACATAGCCCGCATCTTGCCAAGGCCAAGTTACGGCTGTGTTAAATACCTTCTTGCCAA
>WLQO01000049.1 GCA_009698295.1 Actinomycetota bacterium
ATCAGGATCTGGAGTGCATTGTTCATCGACCAAAATTAGAGTGGCAAAACCTGCATGGTTAAAGACTCGCTGCACAGTTTCTGTACCGACGCCATGCATCGCGGTGTAAACAATCTTTAATTCGCCAGGGTTAGGGGCGATCAACGCTGTGCGACGTACGTACTCTGAAATTAGATCTTCGCTGATTACGGTCCAATTCTTTCCACGTGGCGCCCCAGATAGAGAGGTGATCGCGGCAATTTTTTCTGCAATAAATCTGTCAGTCGGGTTGATTATCTGCGATCCCGCGTAATCAATACCATCGGCGCTAGGTCCTATATAAACCTTGTATCCGTTATCTTGCGGAGGATTATGGCTAGCGGTAACCATAACGCCAACATCGCATTTGAGTTCATTGGTAGCAAAGGCCAAAACTGGCGTTGGTAGCGGCCGCGGTAAAACAAAGACTTCAAATCCTGCTCCTGCAAATATTTCGGCGCTTTCGGCTGTGAATTCTTCAGACCCATAACGAGCATCGCGACCGATAACAACGCGCTTCATGCCACGTTCTTTCATGTAAGCAGCGATACCAAATGCCGTACGACCAACCACGGCACGATTCATGCAGGCAGGTCCGGGACCAACTGGTCCCCGCAATCCAGCGGTACCAAATTGAAGAAATCCAACAAAGTATTTTTCTAGAGTTTGCTCATCACCAGAATCGAGAAGTGCAGTTAACTCAGCCGCAGTCTTTGGATCTGGATCATCCAATATCCAGGCTTTAACTTCAGCTATTAATTCTGCGTTCACGAGTACAGCCTAATGAGATTAAATCAGGTTGGGAATTACAGATTTCATTAGCGCGCCCATGCGAGTTGCGGCAGCTTTTCCTGCGGCTATTACTTCCTCGTGATTGAGTTTTTCTCCAGTGACGCCAGCGGCGGCATTTGTAACCAGCGATATCGCCAAAACTTCAGCTCCCAGAGCATGTGCTGCAATCGCTTCCGGAACCGTTGACATACCGACTAGGTCCGCACCCATCCCACGCATCATTAAAATTTCGGCAGGCGTTTCATAAGTTGGCCCGCGCCAATGTACATAAACGCCTTCTTCGAGTGAAGAGTCAGCGCTTTTAACAATTGCGCGCAAGCGTTTACTGTAAAGATCCGTTAAATCTATAAAGGTTGCACCTACGAGCGGGGTGGCTGCAGTGAGCGAGATATGGTCACGGATTAATACTGGTTGGCCAACTTTGTAATTTGTATTTATTCCGCCACAAGCATTAGTCAGAAGAATTACTTTGCATCCAGCTTTTACCGCGGTGCGGACTCCGTGTACTACCGGCTCCATACCTTTACCTTCATATAAATGTGTACGACCTAAGAAGACTAATGCGCGAATAGTCTTGCCGCCTTCTTTAATCTCGTAACTACGTACTTTGCCAGAATGTCCCTCAACGGCAGGTGGAAGAAAACCAGTTAATTCTTCAGCATTACATTCATATACCGGTTCACCAAGTGCATCAACTGCAGTAACCCAACCAGAACCCATAACTAAAGCAATATCGTGGCTCGCAAACCCGGTTCGATCTGCTATTTCAGATGCAGCTTGAGTGGCTGCTTGCAGTGGGTCAGAGTAGAGAAGATCAGTTGATGTCATGCATCAATAATGTCACAGAGCACGGTACCGCTAGATACAGTCTCACCGACGATCGCTGTGAGATTAGCAATTGTTCCTGACTTATGAGCAATTAGCGGCTGCTCCATTTTCATCGCCTCAAGAACTATTACTAAATCTCCGACTTCGACTTTCTGTCCAAGTTCAACGGCAATCTTTACTACGGTTCCTTGCATCGGGCTCGTTAACCCAGTGCCACCTGCGCCACCAATTTTGGATTGCTTAGCCCGATGGCGCTTCACAACGGGTTCTGGCGTGTGGAGTTTTACCTCAAAGCGTTTGCCATTTACTTCAGCGATTAAGTGCTCGGCAGCAACACGAGTAGTAACCGGAGCAACTGTTTGCGTAAAGGCAGGAATCTCATTCTTAAATTCATTTTCTATGTAACTGGTGTAAACCCGAAAATCCTCGGTGTAAGAAGGATCTTGCAAGATCGCACGATGGAAGGGAATTGCGGTAGCCAACCCATCTACTTCAAATTCAGCTAAAGCACGTCGGGCGCGTTCAATGGCTTCTTTTCTGGTTGCGCCAGTGACAATTAACTTAGCAAGCAAGGAATCGAAATTTCCGCCAATTGTGTCGCCATTTTTAAATCCGGCATCAACACGCACACCAGGACCAGTTGGCAAATTCCATTTAGTAATCCGGCCAGGTGCAGGCAAGAATGAACGACCAGGGTCTTCACCATTGATTCGAAACTCAAGTGAATGTCCGCGAATTATTGGGTCATCGAAGCCAAGACTCTCACCCATAGCAATTCGGAATTGTTCACGAACTAGATCTATTCCCGTAACTTCTTCGCTCACGGGGTGTTCTACTTGCAGACGTGTATTGACTTCAAGAAATGAAATAGTTCCGTCATTACCAACTAAGAATTCGCAGGTGCCTGCTCCAACATAACCCGCTTCTTTCATGATCGCTTTACTTGAGCGGTAAAGTTCCTCATTTTGCGCATCTGTTAAGAATGGTGCCGGTGCTTCTTCCACCAACTTCTGATGGCGACGTTGCAGTGAGCAATCGCGTGTACTGACTACAACGGCACGGCCGTGCTTATCGACGAGAACTTGTGTCTCAACGTGACGTGGTTTATCAAGATAGCGCTCAACAAAACATTCACCGCGCCCAAATCCAGCGATTGCTTCACGAACAGCAGATGCAAAGAGTTCTGGGATCTCTTCCATTGTGTGCGCAACTTTTAAACCACGACCGCCGCCACCGAAGGCAGCCTTGATCGCAACCGGTAGCCCGTGCTCTTTTGCAAAAGCGGTTACTTCTTCATGTCCAGCAACTGGGTCTTTCGTTCCGGCAACAAGTGGCGCACCTGCCTTGGCAGCGATTCGACGTGCGGAGACTTTATCGCCAAGGGCGCTGATCGCAGCAGGCGGCGGCCCAATCCAAATTAATCCAGCATCGATTACAGCTTGTGCAAAATCTGCCCGCTCGGATAGAAATCCATAACCAGGGTGAATCGCATCTGCGCCAGAGTCTTTAGCTGCAGCAATAATCTTTGAAATATCTAAATAAGTTTGGGTGGCGGTTACGCCATTTAGAGAAAATGCAAAATCTGCGCTCTTTGTGTGAATCGCATCGCGATCTTCGTCAGAGTAAACAGCGACGCTTTCAATTCCGTGGTCACGGCAGGCACGAATAACTCGAACTGCAATCTCACCTCGGTTGGCGATCAAAACGCGTTTCATCGCATCTCCTTTACTTGAGGCCAAGAATAGCCAAGTTGTGACATGGCAGATCTAAAAAAGGGCATAGATATCCCGACCACATTTGTGTAATCGCCTTCAATCAATGGAATGAAGGGCGAACCAAATCCATCTAATGTGAAACCTCCAGCAACATGCAATGGTTCTTCAGATGCGATGTAATCATCGATCTCATCGCTACTCATTTTAGAAAAAGTGACCTTGGTAGTTACGCGATCGGCGATTTCACGCCCCTGCTCTGTATCGATAATGCAGTGGCCGGTATGAAGTAACCCGCTCCTGCCGCTAATCGCAAGTGCGCGCTCTCTTGCGATATCTGGTGAACCTGGTTTGCCAAAGGAAACGCCATCGACATCAAATGTTGAATCGCAACCAATAATGATTGCTGGAAAATCAATTTGTTCTCTGATGGTGTGGGCCTTGGTAACTGCTAACGCGATAACCATATCAGCGGGGGTCATAGCGTTAAAAAAATCAGTCTCTTCATCTACATGGCTAACCATTACCAATGGAGTAATACCTGCGCCTTCAAGTAAGCGGCGACGCGAAGATGACTGTGAAGCAAGAACAATTTTCGGCATTATTTAGATTTTCTCCGAGCGCCGAAAGTAATCTGATGCGGTAATGGTTCACGCAGCTGCGGCAAACCGAAGACGCTACGTTTGACCACAGGAGTCAGATCTTGCAACTGATGTCGATCCAGCGCAGACTTAAGCGCTAGTAACTCTTCATTGCTTGGATTTCCAGATGTAACAGTAAATTTCATTACAGCGGAATATTTCCGTGCTTACGTGCCGGCAAGGTATCGCGCTTAGTCTTTAAGGTGCGGAAAGCCTTCGTGATGTAAGCACGTGATTGGTGTGGCTCAATGACGCTATCGATCGTGCCGCGTTCAGCTGCCGCATAAGGATTAGAAAGCGTTTCTGTATATTCGGAAACTAATTCAGCGCGCACCTTGTCAGGATTTTTAGCTTCCGCGATCTCCTTGCGATAGAGAATATTGACAGCGCCTTGCGCGCCCATAACGGCAATCTCAGCGCTGGGCCAAGCAAAGTTGATATCGCTGCCCAAATATTTGGAACCCATAACAATAAATGCGCCGCCATAGGCTTTACGCGTAATTAAAGTAACAAGCGGTACAGAAGCTTCGGCATATGCATACAGCAACTTTGCGCCACGGCGAATAATGCCATTCCACTCTTGCTCTGTTCCAGGTAAGAATCCGGGAACATCAACCAATGTCAGAATCGGAATATTAAAAGCATCGCAGAAGCGAAGGAAGCGTGCCGCCTTCTCGCTGGAGTTGATATCTAAGGTTCCGGCTAATTGCGATGGTTGATTTGCAATAATTCCAATTGATTCGCCTTCAATACGTGCAAAACCAACGATGATATTTGGCGCATACAAGGCATGTACTTCTAAGAATTCTCCTTCATCAACCAAAGTTGTGATCAAAGCCTTCATGTCATATGGCTGATTAGGGCTATCTGGAATCAAGTTATTTAGAGCGATATCTTCTGCGCTTTCATCCAAGGTCTGTGTTGGCGGAAGATGAGGCGCGCCATCCATATTATTTGATGGCAAATAAGAAAGCAGAGCTTTTACATAATCAATCGCATCTGCTTCGCTATCTGCTAGATAGTGCGCGTTTCCAGAGCGAGTGTTATGGGTGAGCGCTCCGCCGAGTTCTTCCATTTCTACATCTTCACCAGTAACAGTTTTAATCACATCAGGTCCGGTGATGAACATATGTGAAGTTTCATTAACCATCACGGTGAAATCTGTTAGCGCAGGTGAGTAGGCAGAACCACCAGCACATGGCCCCAAGATCAAAGAAATCTGTGGAATAACGCCAGATGAACGTGTATTCAGTCGGAAGATCTTTCCGTAACCATTTAGGGATGCAACACCTTCCTGAATGCGTGCGCCACCTGAATCGTTTATTCCGATCAATGGAATGCCGCTCTTAAGCGCAAATTCCGCAATCTTTACAATCTTTTCGGCATGCACTTCGCCAAGACTTCCGCCCATTACTGTGAAATCTTGTGAGTACAGAGCAATTGGACGACCATCAACAGTCGCTGTTCCAATAACAACTCCATCCCCGTAAGGACGGTTCTTCTCCATACCGAACTGTGTAGAACGGTGGCGTGCGAACTCATCAATTTCGGTGAATGAGTCAGCGTCGACTAATAAGTCGATACGTTCGCGAGCGGTCAATTTACCTTTGGCATGTTGCTTCTCCACCGCGCGGGCGGAACCACCATGGATAGCTTCTTCAACACGAAGACGGAGATCTTCGATTTTTCCCGAAGTTGTATGCAGATCTGGGCTCATGGCTCTACGGTACTAGGCGTGGGTACATCAGCGCCAAGAGCGCCACTAGATAAGGCGGTGCTCGCTTCGCTAACTTCGCAATACTGGCGGGTAAGCGTGGTTGATCTCACTGCCTCTACACAAAGCGATCTCGCCGAATTGGTTAAATCAAAATCTGTAAAATCCGGAGACGTTATTGCGACTGAATACCAAAGCGCTGGTCGTGGCAGATTAGAGCGCACTTTTGAAGCAGCGCCCGGAAGTGCGCTGCTATTTTCTTTTTACATTTCACCAAAAAGAGTTCGCGCGGAATGGGGATTTATCTCGCACTTGGCTGCACTTACTATGCAAGAAATTATCTCTGCAGATCTAGTAAGCAAAGTTATGTTGAAATGGCCAAATGATATTTTGATAGATGATTTCAAAGTTGCTGGATTATTAGCGCAAGCTGCAGATGATGGCGTGATTATTGGCCTCGGATTAAATGTCGCGATGGCAAAAGAGGAATTGCCAGTTGAAACTGCAACATCACTGGCAATTGCTGGTTCAAAGAAATTGGATCGTAATTTTATTCTGAGCGAGTTTCTAAATAGATTTGAAAGTAATTTTACAAAGTGGGATAGCGGTGAAGATTTCGTCGATAGCTACAGCGCAGTCTGTGCAACCTTGGGGCGCGAAGTGCAGATCGAGGTGATTGGACGGGAAAATCGCAAGGGGAAGGCGCTATCTATAAATAAAGATGGTGCGTTGCTGCTCGTAGATGGCTTTGAAGTTAACGTGGGGGATGTAGTTCATCTACGATAGCGACGTGAATGAGCGCTTTCCTACCGTCGGCATTATTGGTGCTGGGCAATTAGCCCGTATGAGTGTCGCACCAGCAACAGCGCTAGGTGTAAACCTCTTACTATTTGCGCAAGATGAGAACGACAGTGCTGCACAAATCGCACCACATATTGTTGGTGATTATCGTGATCTTTCTCAGTTGTTGGAATTTGCTAAGAAATGCGATCTTGTTACCTTTGAACACGAATTAGTCCCGCTCTCAGTTATTAAAGGGTTAGAAGCAGCGGGAGTTAAAGTCTTTCCAACTTCACAATCTTTCCAATACTCACAAGATAAAGCCGAGATGCGAAGCAAGTTAATTGCATACCCATCCCCAAAATGGCGAGTGATTGATGACGAGGGACAAGCCTTCGAATTTCCTTTTATCGCTAAGCGAATTTCTGGGGGATATGACGGACGTGGCGTATGGAAGGTGAAAAACCTTGATGACTTGGAAGAGCTATTACTGGAGCACCCTCAACTTTTAATAGAAGAACTGATCGAATTCGATAGTGAAATCGCGGTGATGGTCGCACGTTCTGAACATGGCCAAGCTACATCGTGGGCGCCAACGCAGACGGTGCAGTCAGATGGAATCTGCACCTTAACAATTTCTCCGGCTCAAGTTATTTCAACTGAAGTTGCAGAAAAAGCGCAACAGTTAGCCTTATCGATTGCAAATGATATTTCGCTCATAGGCGTAATGGCCGTTGAAATGTTTGTGAAGGGAGATCAACTCTTTATAAACGAGTTAGCAATGCGTCCACATAATTCTGGTCATTGGACGATTGAAGGCGCGCGTACCAGCCAATTCGAACAACATCTGCGGGCAATTTTGGATTTGCCACTCGGTGATCCAACGATGACAGCTCCCTTTGCAGTGATGGCTAATATTTTAGGCGGAGATAAGACGGATATGTATCGGCCATATCTGCACCTCATGGCACGTAATCCTGAGTTGAAATTTCATCAATATAAGAAAGAAGTTCGTAAAGGGCGCAAAATCGGCCATGTCACCGTGATCGGTAAAAACCTTCTAGAATTGACTGAGATAGCTGAACATGCACGTGACTATATGAGCGGAGAAATTGATGAGTGATGTAGCAATCATCATGGGATCAGATTCTGATTGGCCTGTTATGGAAGCAGCGGCGAAAGCTCTCGATTCATTTGGCATTAGCTACACCGCAGAAGTTGTCTCAGCCCATCGCATGCCTGAAGAAATGGTGGAGTTTGCAAAGACTGCCGCGGCAAAGGGTTACAAAGTAATAATCGCGGGCGCTGGTGGCGCAGCACATTTACCCGGCATGGTGGCATCACTTTCAACGCTTCCAGTTATTGGAGTTCCAGTCTCTCTTAAGAACCTTGAAGGTATGGATTCACTTCTCTCTATCGTCCAAATGCCAGGAGGCATACCGGTAGCAACAGTTGGAATCGATAACGCTAAAAATGCTGGCATATTGGCCGCTCGAATCCTTGGCGTATCCGATAGCGCAATTTCGGCGAAAGTTGGAGATGCGTTAAAAGAAATTAATCTAGAAGCAAAGGAAAAGGGCGC
>WLQO01000005.1 GCA_009698295.1 Actinomycetota bacterium
GCTCAAGTAACAACGCAATTAGCTGATCTTGAACTCGTTTCCATGATCGAACCACTTCCATATATAAAGAACGCCGATGGGCGAGCGATACTGGACCCATCTGAAGAGAAGTTAATAAAAGTAGTTTCAATTGCCTCTGCACTTGGCTCGTCATCGGCATACACCTGGTTAAAGATCCCTGCGCCAACAAATCCCGAGAAAGTTGCTGCCGCAACTAGTTGCCCAATTTTATTATTAGGTGGAGATCCCGGAAGTAATTGGGAAGAAGTCTTTGCCAAATGGGAGCTAGCGCTTAAAGTTCCGAATATCCGTGGTCTGGTTCCGGGTCGCGCGTTACTGTACGGAGAAGAATTAGATGTCGAAACTGCCGTATCTCGCGCAGCAAAAATGGTTAGAAAAGGTTGATGATGAGTTGGTATAAACCTGCAGGGACTTTGGCTACCGCCGATGCGGAAATATCGCTGACTCCAAAAGATGCTGGGTGGGAATTCTGCGGCTTTTATACCTACAACTTTGCCAAGCGCGCTGAAGTAAAAGTAGAACTTAAAGGGCGCGAAGGAATCTTGCTTCCCTTATCTGCCCAAGATGTAAAGGTGGAAGTAGATGGTCAAGCCTTTACTTTGAAAGGGCGCACTGGCGTCTTTGCTGCGGTATCGGATTGGATCTATCTGCCGGTTAATTCTTCAGTAAAGTTCTCTGGAAAATCTGGCGAAATTGCACTGCTTACTGCAGAAGCAAGTGAAAAATTCCCAGTTTGCTACACACCTGCGCAAGACGTCTCTGTGGAAGTTCGCGGTTCTGGAAAAGCCACCCGCCAAGTAAATAACATTGCAACTCCGACAAGTTTTACCGCTTGTCACAAGATCTTGGTCTGCGAAGTAATTACTCCAGGTGGAAATCTCTCATCATGGCCGCCACATCGCCACGATAAATTCCCAGGATGTCCAACAATTAATGAAGAGGTTTACTACTTCCAGATCGGTAAAGATGGATCCGATCATGGTGACGACGAAGGCGTTGGTTTCTTCCACGTTTATGCCGTCGACGGCTCGGTAGATGAGACAGTGACTATTCGCGATAGAGATACTTATGTTGTGCCGCATGGCTATCACGGACCATCTATCGCTTCCCCGGAATATCCAATGTACTTTTTAAATGTTATGGCTGGCCCTGCCGCAGAACGCAGCATGGCATTTTGCGATGATCCAGCACACCATTGGATTAGAGATTCATGGAACGATCAAGTGCAAGATCCTCGTTGTCCAGTTACTTCAGCCCAAGGCAAGGTTAAAAAAGGTTAAAAAATGAAGAAAGATATTCGTATTGCTGTGCTTGGACTCGGTTGGATGGGGCAAGCACATTCTCGCTCTGCACTGCGCATTCCATCGCTATTTCCTGATCGCGGATTCCAACCAATCCTGCAAGTTTGTGCTGATGTTGATCCAGCGCGACAGAAGAGCGCGGTTGAAGATTATGGCTTTGCGCGCGCAACAGGTGATTGGATGGAGGCAGCAACCGCAGCTGATGTAGATGCAGTTTGGGTAACTGCTCCAAATATGTTGCACCTGCCAATGATTGAAGCGGCAACTAAAGCGGGCAAAGCAGTGTTTAGTGAAAAGCCAATTGGTGGAAAACCAGAACAAACCGTTCAAGCTTACAAATTAGCTAAGAGCGCTGGAGTACCAACTGGAGTTGGATATAACTATGTTTGGGCTCCCCTGGTGCTGCACGCAAAGAACTTAATTGCTAGCGGTGCACTTGGAGAAATCACGCATTACCGTGGTCGATTCTTGAGTATGTACGGAAGCGATGAACTTGGCTTACTTACCTGGCGCTTTAAATTAGCTGATGCAGGTTATGGGGTATCAAGCGATATTTTGAGCCATAGCGTTTCGATGGCGCAATTTTTAGTTGGTTCAATTTCTGAAGTTGTCGGAATGCAGAACACAACGATTAAAGAACGTCCACTTCCAACCGGAAATGCTGGGCACTATTCCCGTGGCAAGGCCAGTGATCCTAAAGGCGTTGTTGAAAATGAAGATTTCGCTTCTATGCTCTGCACTTTTGCCAATGGTGCAACCGGAACATTCGAAGTCAGCCGCACCGTTGTTGGTCCAGAAAGTCAGAACGCCTTTGAAATTTATGGCACAAAGGGTTCGCTCTTGTGGAATTTAGAGAAGATCAATGAGTTGCAGTATTACGAACTCGGCAGTTCACTAAACACTGGCTACACCACTATCTACGGCGGCGATCGCTTCCCATTCCATGGCGCCTTCGTTCCCGGCCAAGCAAATGCCATTGGTTTTGAAGACTTGGTCGCTATTGAAGATTATGTCTTTATGCAATCAATCGTTGAGGGCAAAGCCTTTGGGCAGAGTTTTAAAGAAGCGGTTGATGTGGTGAGCGTGCAACAAGCGCTGATTAACTCTTGGAGTTCTCGCACCTGGGAGAAGGTTAAAGATTTAAGTCTTTAAACCAATCTAAAGATTCAGGATTGGCAAGAGAGTTTAAGTTATTAATCGCAACTTCGTTAACTGCATTGGCTACGGCAATTTCCATAAGTTTGTTGCTCTTGGTGCGTGGAAAATCTGGTGCTTGCAAAATAATTGCCGGCACATGACGCGGACTAGCCTTGGTTCTTAGCGCTGATTTAATCTGGTTGCTTAACTCTTCAGTTAACACTTTTCCTGCGGCTAGCTTCACAAAGAGAACAATTCTTGTGTCGCCTTCCCAATTTTGGGCGATCGCTAGCGACTCAACAACTTCCGCGAATTCTTCAGTTATTCGATAGATTTCCGCGGTTCCGATACGTACACCACCAGCATTTAAAGTCGCATCCGAGCGACCATGCATTACATATCCGCCCTCAGCGGTCTTCTCTACAAAATCTCCATGTGTCCAGACATCTGCAAATCTTTCAAAGTACGCAGATTTAAATTTAGCGTTGCCAGCATCGTTCCAAAAATAGAGTGGAACTGACGGGAAGGTGTTGCGACAAACCAACTCGCCTTTCACACCAATTTCTGCCACGCCACCATTTTCAGAAAATACTTGAACATCTAACCCCAGCGCCGGTCCTTGAATTTGGCCGGCATAAACCGGCATATTTGGAACTCCGAGCATGAAACAGCCACAGATATCGGTGCCACCAGAAATCGAAGCTAAATGCGCGCTTGAAGAGATATCTTCGTAAATATATGCAAAACCTTCGTGGCTCAAAGGTGAACCAGTTGATGCAATCGTGCGCAGAGCTGGAAGTGAATGACTTTCTTTTGGGCGCAATCCCAATTTACGAATTGAATCAATGTATTTCGCGGAAACTCCCAAAAAGGTAAGTTGATTTTCCGCTGCAATATCAAATAAACGTTCCGGATTTGGATATAAAGGATTGCCATCGAACAACACGATGCCAGCACCTGTTGCTAGCCCCATTACTAGCCAGTTCCACATCATCCACCCGCATGTTGTGTAATAGAAAACTTTATCTTCAGGCTTTATATCTAAGTGATATCTCTGCTCGCTTAATACTTTCAACAGCACACCTGCAGCGCTATGGACGATACATTTTGGTTTACCTGTAGTCCCAGATGAGAACAAGATAAAGCCGGGGCGATCAAACCCACCCGGAATTGAAATCTCCTGGCTTGGTTTAAAGCCTTCCAGCCAATCGTCAAAACTTTGATAAGCACTACTTGGGCTGCCGATGGCGATAACTTTCAAAAGTGTCGGCAGTTGCGCCACTATTTCAGCAATTTTCTCTGTGCAATCAATTTTCTTACCATTGTATTGATAGCTTTTAGTCACCAGTAAAACTTTGGGTTCGATCTGCTGGAATCGGTCTAAGACTGTTGCTGTTCCAAAATCTGCAGATGTGCTTGAGAAAATCGCGCCGATCTTTAGCGCACCTAATGCAAAAAATACAGTTTCGGCTACGTTAGCAGCTATCGCCGATACGACATCGCCTTCCTTTACGCCGATTTCCTGTAAGCCAGCAGCTACTTGATTCGCGATCTCACGTACTTGTTTCCGTGAATATTCACGCTTGGCTCCCGCTTCACTTATTTCAGTAATAAGGATTTGCTGATCATCACCTTTAAGCAAGGTGTCACAAATATTTAAGTGCGCATCAGGAAAAAATCGAGTTTTTAGAAAAGTATCACCGATGATGCCTTTATCCCCCAGGCTTCCGATGACGCCGCTATCTTCAAATACATAGCGCCAAAAGGCTTCTCTATTTTCAATGGACCATTTATGCAGGCTCTGGAAATCTCTTACTTGCGCATAACCTTGCAGCTTTGCAAGCGCCAAGTTATTTGAAGCAGGCTCCCACAACGCTGGTTGCATCGCTTAGGGGCGACCCATTACTTCAAAGGCGCGTTCAAATACCTGCGCAAAGGCGATTGATTGAGAATGTGGCATCAGCCAACCTTCTCCCCCACGAATCCGACGTGACATCGAATCAGCCATTAATTGGTATGGATCACAAGCGGCAAAGTTTTCAACAGTAACTTTGCCATCGATTTCTAACTCCAAGGTGCTCACTTTATTGTGTGAATTAAAGGCATCATTTCCGGTTAATGAAACCCGTCCTTTAGAGCCAATTACATCTAAGTAAAGAGTGCTCGGCGTATTCATCGAAGTCACCGCCTCGGCGTGTGCGCCACCGATATCAAAGGAGAGTTTTACCGTTTCGTCACAACTTCCGGGATGCCATTTAACATCGGCCTTGATATTGCTAACAGGTGCAAAATCCATCAACCAAATTGGTGCGGCAACTGAATATGGACCGAGGTCGTAAAGTCCTCCGCCGCCTAATTCATAAATTGCACGAATATTTTTGGGATCAAGTCCGTCGTAAGTAAATGCGCTACGAATTTCTTTCACCTCGCCGATGACTCCAGAATCGACGAGTTCTTTTAAACGCAGAGTTCTTGGATGCCAACGATTCCAGCTCGCCTCCATGAAGATAAGTCCTGTTTCATTTGCTACCGCGATTGCTTCTTTAAGTTGTGCCACATCCATCGCTGCAGGTTTTTCGCAAAGCACATGTTTACCCGCGCGCATCGCCTTAATTGACCACTCAATATGCAATGAGTTGGGAAGTGAAATATAAATCGCCTCAACCTTGGAATCGGCAAGTAATTGATCGTAATCTGTGTAAACCAACCCGGACGGTGAAAGAGATTTTCCGCGTTCTAGATCTTTGGATCCAACTGCGTAAATTTCACCTTCTTGCGAATTTAAGAGCGCTGGGTAAAGAGCTATCTTTGCAATGTAACCTGCCCCAATAAATCCCCAGCGCACTTTTTCCATATCGGTGACAATACTTGTAAAAATGGTAATCGCCAAGAAGGTCTAAGATGGCCAGTATGAAGATCCAAAAGTGGACCGCCCGCGATACTAAAAAATGTATCGTCATTCCCAGCGATTTAGACCATAAATACTCGCGCGGGACGTTGGGTGTAATTACCGGATCCGCGCAATATCCGGGAGCAGCCGTTCTCACATCTCGCGCTGCAATTGCTACTGGCCTCGGAGTACTCCGTTTTCATAGTTCATCTGGTTTGGCCCACCTTGTTCTGCATGCAACACCAGAGGCGCTAGTTCAACCCGGAAAGGTTGATGCTTGGATCGCTGGTTCTGGCATCAGTGATAAACGATTTAGCGATTACACAACGTGGCTGCGCCATCGCTGGTTTAAATTAATAAAGTTGCAGACCGTTCCCACGGTTTTAGATGCCGGAGCGCTTTACCTCGCTGGAAAACTTTCACAGCCAACTCTGATAACTCCACATGCTGGTGAATTAGCTAAATTACTGAGCAAACGTGGGATTTCAGTTACATCAGAAGCCATCGAATCAGATCCGCGCAAATGGGCGGTCAAGGCGAGTGAATTTCTTGGCGTAATCGTCTTGCTTAAAGGTGCGCTCACAGTCGTTGCAAATGGCAAAGATTTAATTGAACTACCGAAGGCAACTCCGTGGCTGGCAACTGCCGGATCCGGTGATGTTTTAACAGGAATTATTGGTGCACTAGTTGCTACTAATTACATTGAAATTTTAAATGATCCAAATCACTTATCTAAAGTTGCAGCAAGCGGTGCATTCATTCATAACTTGGCTGCGGTAACTATATCTAAGGATGCCCCCATATCTGCTACTTCAATAATTGAATTTATTCCTGTCACGCTGCAGAAAATTTTAAAGTAGGGGTAGCCCCACAATTGTTTTTAGTTTTTGTTTCACAACGCGCGTGCTGCTAATCAAGGCTACCTTTAGGGGTGAACAAATCTCCCACCGTTTTAGTTGCAAGTGATGACGCATTTGAGTTAGCAACTCTTAGCGCAGCACTTCGAATGCAATCTATAAATGTTGTGGCTGAAGCTCATACCGAAGAGATCGCTCAAAATCTTTATAAATTTCTTTCTCCTGAAGTGGTACTAATTGATCTTCAGTTTGCTGGTGAGGAAGCTCTTGCTCTTGTAAATAAATTCCGGAAAGTAAATCCGCTACTTGGTATCGTCTTGATGACTGCGTGTCCGGACCTGCGTTTGTTGGGCCTGGAAGAGAAGCAAATACCAATGGGTTCACAAGTTATTTTGAAGAAATCAGTAGCTGACCTATCTGTCGTAAGCCATGCAATTACAAATTCTGTAACTGCGGTAGCAGAGAAGAAGAAGATGTCCTGGATCGATAGCCATGGTTCCCTGCACGAAAATGCCTTCCATTCTGTATTGAGTGATTTCACCGATATTCAAATTGAAACTTATCGTTTACTTGCCAGGGGGCTAAGCAACTCAGAAATTGCAAAGGTGCGATTTGTGAGCGAAAAATCAGTAGAACAAATCGTCGCTCGTATCGCACAACATTTACGAGTATCTCCTGACAGGGCGCAGAATCTGCGCGTTGTATTAACTGGCGAATATTTCAAATGGATCGGCTCACCGCGCCACTAACCAAGAGTGCTAGAGCCAAGCCAGTAAAGTGTGCGCCATGGCTGCGCAAATCTCCCTCGCTGATATTCGGAGCCGCTGGAATGAAGTGCTTGATCATCTAGAGCGTCAAGACAGAATTGCCTGGATCGCATACTTTGATGCCCGACTGGCTGGCTTTGACGGAGAAAAACTCTCCCTTGATTTCTCAGATTCCCGAAAATTCTCCGGTGGTCATGAATACTCCCCAACCCGAGAAAAGTTGCAGAACGCTTTGATCGCATCAATAAAATCTGTCCTGGATCTTGAAATAATGATTGAAGAGATCTAATGAAGCGCATTGTTTTTATTATCGTGATGAGCCTTGGTTTCTTCTCATTGCAAATAATTGCATCGGATGCGGCTGCTTCTAAGATAACAATGTCTCTTCGCCAGACTCCTGGTGGTGCAGAACCAATCGTGACTTTATACGGCTCGCTTAAGCCTGCTAAATCCGGTGTAAAAGTTTCGGTACAAATTCAGTTAAATGGAAAGTGGCAGGATACGCGTTTCTCATCTAAAACTGCTCGTGTGGGCACCTGGCAAGTAACCGCGGTCGCAACCGCTCTTGATGCCAAAGTTAAGTACCGTGCCAAAGCAAAAATCGGGAGTAAATACATTTACTCAAATATTAAATCAATAACAGTTAAATCATTACCGGAAATATCTGATGCCGCATCACTTGCAGTAGTTGATCAATTCGGCCCTGGAGGAAGAATTCATGGCGCAGATATAAGTCGTTGGCAACACCCCAATGATGCACCGATAGATTTTGCCAAGATGCACCAAGCGGGCTTGCGATTTGTGATGATCAAAGCATCTGATACGCGCGATGAAGCCGATGCGCTCTCCCTTAAATATCTGATTATGGATCGTTCTGCCGCACAAGCTGCTGGTATCTATACCGGTTTTTATCATTATGCAGTTCTGCCAGATGTGAAAACAGACGAACTAGTTGTCATCGATGCACAGACTCAAGCCCAGAAAGCGCTCTGGCGGCTCGGTGCATTGGGTGGATATAACGAACGCGACTTACCTTACGCATTAGATTTAGAAAATAACTGCGTGCGCCTGTCGGGAAAGACTTGTGCCAGATATCTTCCTAAATCACAAATAACTTTATGGGCAAAGACCTTTCTGAAGATCGTAAAAGAGAAGACTGATCGCACTCCGATTATTTACTCTTACCCGAGTTTTCTAGAAGGTGCGATGGTGCGCGATGATGAGCTGCGCCAATATCCATTGTGGCTTGCCCAATATGCGATTAATCCAGCAGATCCTCTAGCCCAACCAGGGCTAAAGGATGGCGGTTGCTACGTGCACTCGTGGACTACCGCCAATTGCTCTTCTAACTGGACTGTTTGGCAATACACCTCTTGCGGTATTGCTCCAAAATATGGAGTACCAAGCAATCGCTTAGATCTAAATGTTTTCCGGGGAACTCCATCGACATTTTTAGATTTGATTAAGGGGCGCTGGATCCCTGAAGTCATCGATCAAATGCCAAAGAATGAAATATCTTCTTTAACGTATAAGAACGTAAAGTTCTCGACCGCAGATAAACCAGTGAGTTTAGAAGTAGATGTGACAAGACCAGATGGTCGACCAGTTGTGACTGGCACTGTTCGCTTCTACGTTAATGCGCTTACACCAATAAATCCCAAGCCGACGCAGACCGTCGTACGAGCAACCAGCGGTTCTTGGAAGTTAAGTATCAAGGGGATTCCTGCTGGTTTATGGACCGGAGACATCGGTTTCGTTGATGCGACAGGTACACATGCTGCAAGTAAATTACCCATCGAATTAATAATCGGCGAGGCTATTCCAGTTTCTCCATCGCCAACTCCAAAACCAACTCCGGCACCGACTAAGAAACCAGTAACGGATGGCTGCAAGAATCAGATCAAGAATTAACTTGCGAAAGCAATTTTGTTAAAGCGGCGCGTTCGCTCTTCAGTAGTTTCATAAATTCAGCGACCGAGCTCTTCTTCGCGGCGGCATCCCAACCGAGAACAGGTGCAATCAGCGAAGCGACGGGCATGGCTAATGACTCCCCTCCATCACTTGCTTCAAATGCGATGCGAGTGCGGCGGGATAAGACATCGTCAACGCTTTGTGCGCCTTCATGAGTTACCGCATAAATAACTTCAGCTTTCAAATATGGAAGCTCAGGCGATAACTGTTGCGCCAGCTTTTTATCTTCAGTAATTATGGCTAGCACTTCATTTATTAGAGAACCGTAACGATTAAGCAAATGTTTGATGGCGGATTCAGATAAACCGCTTAGTTCAGATAATTGCGCGCTCTGCTGTTCCAGCGCGAAAAAACCATCTGCGCCGATAATAGGCAATTTTTCGGTTACTGATTCCGCAACGATGCGGCGCAGATCGTTCACCGCCAGGTCGATTACATCCTTACCCATGATGCGATACGTCGTATATTTTCCGCCTGCGATGCTGACAAACCCTGGGACTGGACGATCTACGGTGTGTTCACGTGAAAGTTTGGTTGTGCTTGAACTAGAAGAATTGGCAACCAATGGGCGCAATCCAGCATAAACGCCGATAATTTCTGATGACTTAATTTTCGGAAGCAAGACACGATTTGCCTGCTCAATAATGTATTCCACATCTTCTCGAGATGCTACGGGGCTAGAACGATCAGCTTTATATGGAGTATCTGTTGTTCCAACTATCCATTGATCTCCCCATGGAATTATGAATAAAACGGAGTCAGTAGTCTTTAAAATTATTCCTGCTTCAGACTTTATGGCACTCTTTGGCAGAACTATATGAGCACCTTTGCTCATTGCGACTTTATATCCCGGTTTGATTCCGAAGTTCTCATGGAGCTGATCACTCCAAACTCCTGCGCACATCACTGTAACTTTGGCAGATACTGTGATTTTTTTACCAGATGCCAAATCACGAACCTTGGCTCCAACCACTCGTTTACCTTCGCGCACCAATTCTTCACATTCAACGCGAGAGGCGATAACTGCGCCATGTCGTGCAGCTGTGCGGGCAATAGAAAGAGTATGACGAGCATCATCTACTTGTGCATCAAAGTATTTAATCGCACCGTTAATCAAATCACCACGTAAAGATGGTGCAATTTCTGCGATCTTCTTCTCGCTCAAATGTTTATGCCAGGGCAGCGCGCGCTGAAACCCGCGCAATATGTCGTATAAAGCCAGCCCAGCACCAACATAGGTGCGCTCTCTATATTTTTCGTGAAGTGGATATAAAAACGCGACTGGCTTCACCAAATGTGGCGCGAGTGTTGTAACCATCAACTCACGTTCATGCAGGGCTTCGCGAACCAACTTGAAATCGTATTGTTCTAGATACCTGAGTCCACCATGAATTAACTTGCTTGATCTACTAGAAGTTCCCGATGCAAAATCTTGGTTTTCTACCAGGGCAACTTTTAATCCACGAGATGCCGCATCTAAAGCCGCACCAACGCCAGTTACTCCCCCACCGATTATCAAAATGTCGAAATCTTCGGAGGCCAGTGATTTCAGCGCACTCACGCGCTGTGCAGGATCTAACTGCGAAGTAAACACTTTTTTTCTCGCCCCATACTGTTTTTTACTTGGTGGTTGTAGGCTTAAGGATATGTCATACATAGCAAGTCTGGATCAAGGAACTAGCAGTACTCGTTGCATGATCTTCGATTCTTCAGGCACCGTCGTGGCCATGGCCCAGAAGGAACATGAGCAATTCACCCCCAAACCTGGTTGGGTAGAACACGATGCAGGCGAAATATGGCGCAGTACCCAGGAAGTTATTGGAAAGGCGATTGCATCGGGTGATATCTCCCCCAATGAAATCAAAGCGATAGGCGTAACAAACCAACGCGAGACCATCGTTGCATGGGATGCCCAGACCGGAGCAGCTCTGCACAAAGCCATCGTTTGGCAAGATACCCGCACCGCAGATTTCCTAAATGGATTAAGCGCTGAGGTAAAAGAAGATCTCATAAAGCGAACTGGTTTGGCTATCGCGCCTTATTTCTCAGCGAGCAAGATACATTGGCTATTAAATAACGTTGACGCTGTAAAAAGCGCTCGAGCTGCAGGAAATTTGCGAGTTGGCACAATTGATTCTTGGTTGCTCTGGAACTTGACCGGTGGCGTTCACATCACTGATGTAACAAATGCTTCGCGCACCATGTTGATGAATTTGCAGACTTTGGATTGGGATGCAAATATCCTTGAAATTTTTGGAATTCCCCGTGAAATCCTCCCCGAGATTAAATCATCATCAGAGCGCTATGGAGTAACCAAGTCTGATGGTCCATTTGGAGCAGAAATTCCAATCGCTGGAATTTTAGGAGACCAACATGCTGCGATGGTCGGGCAAGCGTGCTTTGAAAAAGGTAGTTCTAAGACAACCTACGGAACCGGAAATTTCGCACTATTAAATACCGGTACAGAAATCGTGCGATCAAAGCATGGGCTGTTGACTACCGTTTGTTTCAAGTTTGGCGATCAACCTGCTCATTATGCGCTCGAAGGTTCAGTTGCAGTAACAGGTTCGGCAATCCAATGGCTCCGTGATGAACTACAGATAATCAATAACGCATCAGATATGGATTCTTTAGCTGGTTCGGTTTCAGATACTGCTGGTGTTTATTTTGTTCCAGCTTTTTCCGGTCTCTTTGCGCCGTATTGGCGCAGTGATGCCCGCGGCGTAATAGTTGGCTTAACTCGTTCTGCAACAAAAGCACATTTAGCGCGCGCCACTTTAGAAGCCATTTGCTACCAAACTATGGAAATCATGGATGCGATGGCTGCAGACAGTGGGGTTGCGCTAACTCAAATGCGTGTTGATGGTGGAGTCACCGCCAGCGAACTGTGTATGCAATTACAAGCAGATGTAATGGGGATCGAAATTATCCGTCCGTTAATAACTGAAACCACCGCGCTAGGTGCGGCATATGCAGCAGGACTAGCGATCGGATATTGGGAATCCATTGATGAAGTCAAAGCCAATTGGCGCGAATCAAAACGGTGGAAGCCAAGTAAATCTGCAGAAGATCGTGCCACGGGTGCGGCGCGTTGGAAGAGCGCAGTGCAACGCAGTCTCAATTGGGTTGAGTAACCCGTAGAGTTACCCCTTATGAGCCCGGTAAAGAAAATTAGTGCAGGAGTTACACGTACTGATTTACCTATGGCCGATGGACGCACTATTCGTTACTACGACACCCAAGGACAAGTTCGCAGCGCTAAAGATCAACGTCCTAATGAAGAACAGCCAGGGATCGGTGAACTTCGTTTAGATCCGCTAGTAAATGAATGGGTAGTCATGGCCGCGCATCGCCAAGGTCGAGTCTTCTTGCCACCTAAAGAGTTATGTCCACTCTGTCCAACAAATGGTGAACTATTAACGGAAATCCCTGATTCAAATTATGAGGTAGTTGTCTTTGATAATCGTTCTCCTTCTATGCGTCGTCCTGAAGGCGACTGGGCGATTCCAGATATGGTCGGAACCGAAACTGATCCCGGTACTGCCGCCGGTAAGTGCGAAGTTATTTCCTTTACCGATAGCCACCAAGGTTCATTTGCAACTCTTACCCCACAGCGTGTTCGCGTTTTGCTAGAAGCTTGGATTGATCGCGTACGTGAACTTTCACAAGAGCCATATATCCATCACATCGCACCATTTGAAAATCGTGGCGAAGAAGTTGGAGTAACGCTTTCACATCCCCATAGTCAGATTTATGCTTACTCATATATTCCACCTCGAGTGCAAAAAATGCTGGCAGTTGCGCAGTTACATTTTGAAAATACCGGTCGCGTGTTATTCGATGATGTCGTCGCCCGCGAATTAAAAGATAGTGACCGCATCGTTGCTAAAAACGGCCATTGGGTTGCCTTTGTTCCATACGCAGCAAGATATCCATTTGAAATTCATCTCGCTCCGCTGCAACCAGTGCCAGATCTCGCTGAACTTTCGCCCGAACAAGCTGATGCATTTCCCGAAATTGCGCTGGAAGTTATGCGCCGGCTAGACGGTGTCTTTGGAATCGAAATGGCTTACATCGCCACCTGGCACCAAGCGCCAGTGCGTGAAGGGCGCGATTTACTGCGCTTACATTTGCAGATCACAAGTGTGCGGCGCGCGCCAGGAAAGTTAAAGTATTTGGCAGGAAGTGAATCAGCTATGGGCGCATTTATTATGGATTTAAAGCCAGAACAATCTGCGGGACAATTGCGAGAAGTGGTTATTCAACCGCTGTAACGGATAAAACTTCAACGCCACCGATTGATCCCAGAACTTCCAATAAATCTGTGGGATCAGAACCCGGCACAGCAACTGTTACATCATCGAAACCACGGCCACCTTCAGATTTAACGACAACTAACCCTCGGATATCGCCACCGGCTGCGCCGATAGCAGAAGCCAATAGCCCAAGTGATCCTGGTCTATCGGGCAACGAAAGTTGTAAACGAAAGAGCGCCATAAGGAAAGGTTACCTCGTCCTTTCTAACAATGACATTTCAGTACTTGCGTGAGCCATCATTAAACCGCCGGGGCCGATCCGAGTGTGACTTTGTAGCTCTTGCTTGAACCGCTTGGCAAGGTTACGACCACGGTGACGACTGCACCTGGTGCATAAGAACGAATCTTTACGATCGCTGCATCACGGTTATTTATCTTTACTCCATCAATCGAAGTAATGATTGAACCGACAACAATGCCAGCTTTCTCGGCACCTTCACCTGGAGTCAATTGCAGAATCTTGGCTTGGGTATCTGCATTCATGTCATCAAATACCACACCTAAGACCGGACGTGTTGATTTACCAGTTGCAATAATTTCATCAATCACGCGCTTTGCTTCATTTATTGGAATTGAGAAACCAAGTCCGATACTTCCGCTGGTCCCACCTGAAGTTAAGGTAGCGATTGCGGAGTTAACACCAATGATGCGACCTTGCGTATCTACCAGCGCGCCTCCGGAATTTCCGGGGTTGATCGCCGCATCTGTCTGAATCGCATTTACATATGATGTTGAATCTGTAGTACCAGCCGTGACTGGACGATTAAGCGCTGAAACAATTCCTTGCGTAACTGTGTTAGCAAGTCCGAGCGGAGATCCAATCGCCAGAACTTCATCGCCAACGCTTACTTTAGATGAATCGCCTAGGGCGATCGCTGGCAAGTTGCCTTTCTTAACCAATAACACCGCAACGTCGTACATGCGATCGCGACCAACAATAGTGGCTGGAATTTCTGATCCATCGGCAAATTCAACGGTAATAGTTCCGGATGTGACTGCACTTTCGATCACGTGATTATTGGTAATTATGTAACTCGATGTTGAATTAGTTTTATAAATTGAACCAGAACCGGTTCCGCTGCCAGCAGTTGATTTAACAGAGATAGAGACGACCGACGGAGTGACTAAAGCTGAAATTGATTTGGCGTTAATGGAGTTACTGCCAATTTCGATTGCAGTTTTATTAGTAGCGCATACCCCTGATTTCGCCAATGTCAGCGCCTGTGTGCGGTTATCAGCACAAACGATCACGCTGCTAACAACAGAATTGTTGGCGGCCGTTGCTACTGAACCAGCAACAATTGCTCCAAGAGCAAATGCGACGGTCACTTTCAAAGGGGTGCGATTTATCTTCATGGGTTGATCATCCCTTCAATTCCTTAGTTTTTCCTGTGCTCTGTATGAAAAGATCTTACGCTTCTACGATCCAAGCGCCTTCTGTGGCAATTTTAATCTTGGCAAGGGGTGAATTAGCCGGTCCACTTAAGACTTTGGCTCCCTTAAAGGGATCAAATACCGCACCGTGGCAACCACATTGCAGATGCTTAGAGGCAGAATTGAATTGCACGGTGCAACCTTCGTGGGTACACACAGCTGAATAAGCGAATACACCTGTTTTGGTACGAAAGAGAACAGCCGGGGTTCCATTCTTTGCCACGAAAGTTTGTATTGCGCCGACTTTGAAGGCGGCATCTTTTATGATTTTTTTGCTCGTTGATTTCCTGCCGGGGCTGGCTGCAGATGTATTCGCTGACGTTGCCTTTGGAAATAACTTTCCAACTCCAGCGCCTGCAACTGCAATGGCAGCGACAGTTGAAACTCTTAAAAATCCTCGACGATCCAGGGAGACTTTATTTTTGCGACGAGAACCATAAAGGAATAAGAAATAACTAAGCCATAAAATTGTGTAAGCCGAATCGCTGGCTAGAAAATATGGCTTAACATGCCAACTGCTGGCGAGCCATAAACTTAAGGACATACCAAATCCACCAAGTGCCGCCCAGGTTGGTGCGATCCAGAGCAAAGTTGCTGCACCGATTGCAAACTCAGTTAACATCACAAAGATTCCAATTTGTGTGGAATGTTCTAACATTTTATTTATTGCAAAACCAACCGGTGAAGATGTCGCATATGCCGAAAGTTGGGTTCCGATAAATGTTGGTGAACCAGAAGTTAAAAATCCTGGATCGCTCGCCTTATCCCAACCCGCGTAAATCCAAGTGACTCCCAGCCAAGCTCTCAATACACGTAGCGGCCAGATTTGATTCTTCCAAGAGGTTTTTAAGTTCATGCGCAGAAAGTAACCTTTTTAGATGTGAATGTGCTGAGGACGCTCTGAAAGTTGGATCAAGATCGTCATGCAATGAGAGCTGCCCCACCTGGCCTCGATCCAGGGACATCCGAATTAACAGTTCGGCGCTCTACCAACTGAGCTATGGGGCATTATTTAAAACTTGTCGTGCAGGCGCACACTCTAGCGCACGAGGCGCATAGGGTCTAAATCGAGTTGGGTCTAAATCGAGCGAAGTGCCAAGTCATGCAGCCCACGTCGGGTGGTTTCCAGAGCGACCAGGCCGCTAAATGCCGCGGTGTACTCCGCTTCATTCTCAACCGGGTTAAGTCGTTGCAGCGAAGATTTCAATTCGGCAATAGATCTTGAAATCGCAACTTCGCGCAGCCGAGCCACAATACTTTCCACATAATGTCCAGTGATTTCACCATCGGCGCGGATTGGCTCGACATTTAATTCGGTAAATAGCGAACGCATATTCTCATCACTTACTTCTTCGATTTCAATAGAACTCTGCTCCGGATGAGCGCCAATTATCGCCGCTAATTGACTGTAGGCAGGGTGTGTAAATGCGTTGCTCTCAATTTCGCCCCAATTTGAAATCAATGTCGGCATCTGCAAACGCGCCTTTAAAACTTCGCGTTCTAAAATAAGCCTTGGCTCTTGTGGATTAGGACGCCATTGCACATTTGCAATTGGCTCATCTTGCGGTGCAGCGCTTGCACTTTGTGGTCGCGATTTCAAACCTTGATTTACCGCTGCAGTGACTAACTCAACTTCAACGCCTAACCATCCGGCAAGTAAGCGACTGTATTCCGGGCGCAATGACTTGTCACGAATTTGTGCAACAAGTGGCGCAGTTGCATTTAAAGCGTTAACGCGACCTTCCGCGCTATCTAATTTATGAAGACCGAGCTCGGTGCGTATCGCAAATTCAAATAATGGAACTCGCTTTGCAATCAAATCTCGCAGCGCAAGATCACCTTTCTGCTGGCGCAAGTCACAGGGATCAAGTCCATCAGGTTCAACGGCGACAAAAGTTTGAGTTACAAATTTCTGATCTTCGCTAAAGGCGCGCAGCGCAGCTTTCTGGCCCGCGGCATCACCATCAAAGGTAAAGATAACTTCACCGCGAAAGGCGTCATCATCCATCAACAGTCGTCGAATAATTCGAATGTGATCTGCGCCAAATGCAGTACCGCAAGTTGCAACCGCTGTTGTGATTCCGGCTAACTGCGCCGCCATTACATCTGTGTAGCCTTCAACAATTACTACTTGGCGCTTCTTAGCAATCTCTTTCTTCGCCATATCAAGCCCATATAAAACTTGGCTCTTCTTGTAAATTGGGGTTTCAGAAGTATTTAAATACTTCGGTCCTTGATCTTCTTCATCACTGGCTAATTTGCGGGCGCCGAATCCAACTACATCACCAGAAATATCGCGGATCGGCCAAGTTAAACGATTGCGAAATTTATCGATTGGTCCGCGCTGTCCCATCTTGGAAAGTCCCGCTGTTTCAAGTTCATCAATTGTGAAACCTTCAGCGCGTAAAAATTTAGTGAGACCATCCCATTCATCAGGTGCATATCCAACTCCAAAAGTCTCGCAAGCAGATTTATCAAAGCCCCGCTTGGTCATTAATTCACGAGCATGAGCTGCAGTCGGTGAAGTATTTAACTGGTCTTGGTAAAACTTTGCGGCTAGTGCATTTGCAGCAATCAACCGTGTGCGATTGCCAGCCGGCGCAGGTGTGAAATTTCCTTCTTCGTAACGGAGTTGATATCCAATGCGGTCTGCCAGACGTTCAATAGTTTCAGTGAAACTTAGGTGATCCATCTTCATTACAAATGAAATAACATCTCCACTTGTCTGACATCCAAAGCAATGGAAGAAACCCTTGCTTGGGGTTACGTGAAATGACGGTGATTTCTCGTCGTGAAAAGGACATAAGCCCTTCTTTTGTCCGCCACCGGCTGATTTGAGTTGAACATAATCGGCCACAACTTCATCTATGGCAGAGCGTTCTCGGATGTAGGTCACATCCTCTTCTTTAATACGTCCGCTCATGAGGCCATGTTATCTGAGCGCACTTAGGCGAGCATGTAAGGCGTATGCCCCAGGGTCAGTCAGGCTGGCGATCTGATCGATGACGATACGCATCCGCTCGGTGTCATTTGTAGCAACTTCCCAATCTTTGGCAAAGATTGAATCTAAATCGGTAGCCGCATATTTATGGAGCATCTCAACTAATTCTTTGATCAATAACTGCTGTTTGGCATAACGCTCTTGCGATGCCGCAGCGTTGATTAAGTAATGCCCAGCGACGGCTTTTAAGAAATCTACTTCGACTTCTTGCTCGCGTGGAATTACTAAGTCAGCGGTGTATCTCATCAGCGGACCATCACCATGAACTTTTCGAGTTTCTAGCTCCGCTGCCAATACAAAGCGCCCAATTAATTGTGAAGTGGAATCTTTTAGCCTTGCCAATGAACGATGCGAACCATCGTAATAACGTGGCCAGCAGGAAAGGCTCTGTAAACGCTCTAGCGCGCCAGCTGCCTCAATCTTTGTTGCAGTTGAGCCATAGCCATCTTGCATCTCTTTGTGAAGAATATCGAAGTCGCGCTCAAAATTTGCAACCTTAACTTGACCAACAAAGATGGCATCTTCTAAATCATGGACAGAATATGCACAATCATCGGACCAATCCATAATTTGGGCTTCAATACATTTGCGATCATTTGGCGCACCTTTGCGCATCCAATTAAATATCGGAAGATCATCTTCGTAGACGCCAAATTTTCTGGGATTAATTGCACGCGGCCAAGGATATTTAGTACCAGCATCTAAAGATGCGCGGGTTAGATTTAATCCAACGCTCTTACCGTCTTCATCTACCGTCTTTGCTTCAATCCGCGTTAACAAGCGAAAGCTCTGAGCATTACCTTCAAAGCCACCAAAATCTTTGGCAACTTCGGCAAGTGCTTCTTCGCCGTTATGTCCAAAAGGTGGATGGCCTAAATCATGCGACAAACATGCGGTCTCAAGTAGATCAGGATCTGCACCTAGTGATTCACCTAGTTCACGACCAATCTGTGCACATTCCAACGAATGTGAAAGACGAGTGCGTTGAAAATCATTTTCCCAAGGAACCGCTACCTGAGTTTTCGCAGCTAGACGACGCAGCGCCGCCGAATGAATAACGCGGGCGCGATCTCGCATAAATTCGGTACGCCCTGTGCGCTTGGCAGGTTCGAATAAAAAGCGTTCTGCATCCGCTTCGTTGTAATTCTTCGCCCCGCTCATAGCCCTACCCTAAATGATCGCTGATATGAATGCCGTGGCGACCTAGGCTCACATAAGCTAAATAAGCGCCAGCTTCACGTATTAAATACCGTTTTCCAGAATTACCTAAGGCATTTGGCCCCGTCTTGGCGGGCGAACAAGTTGCTATGACACCTAAATCATTGGCCATTGTCATTGCGCGGCGACAGTGGAAGGGGTCGGTAACGATTATTACATCTTTGATTTTCTTTATCTTCATAAACTTTACATAATTTTCAGTAGAAACCCAGGTATCGCGACCGACTTCTAGCGCTGAAATATTTTTAGATTTAATCCCATGAGTTGAAAGCCAATATTTTCCGGAAGCGGCTTCAGTGGTGCGATCACCAGGTGCGCCCGCGCCGACCGTGATTATCCGGGGAGCCAAACCTAAATCGTAAATTCGCTTTGCTTCATCAAGGCGTGCTTGCAGCACTTCACCGGGACGGCCATTTAATTGCGCCGCACCTAATACAACGATTACATCTGCCTTACGTGTCAGCGGATTATTAGCAGCTTGCCAGGTTACGGCAACTGCATAAAGTGGAACAGCGACGACAACCAATAAAATTGCGGCGATTACGCGGCGAATAATTTTGAAAATAATCATCCGCCAGAGAACGCATCTTCTAACTCGACTGAAACTTCTTCATCAGGATCATTTAGCCAACCATCTGGCAATGTCGGTGGACGTCCATGGCTGACGCGCCCACGGGGTTTTTCAGCAACTTCCATTGGGTATGGCTGATCAGTCAATTGATCAAGAAGTGTGCGAAGTTCGGCCAGTGATGAATGCATGCCAAATTGGCGACGCAACTCACTTGGCACTCTAAAACCTTTTAAGTACCAGGCCATATGTTTGCGCAGGTCGCGACAACCGCGATCTTCTGATTCAAAGTAATCAACGATTAATTCACCATGGCGATACATAACTTCACGAACTTCATGAAGTGTTGGAAGTACTTTCTTATCGCCACCTTTAAAAGCTTCGACTAAATCTGCAAATAACCAAGGTCGTCCCAAACAACCGCGGCCAACAACAACGCCAGCACAACCGGTCTCTTTCATCATCGCCAGACCATCGCTACCTGACCAAATATCACCATTGCCAAGTACTGGCGTGCCAGTAGGTTTTAAATGATCGACTAATCGAGTGATTGCAGACCAATCGGCTTTACCTTCATACATTTGCTCAGCTGTTCGCGCATGCAGTGCTACCCATGCAACTCCGCTATCAGATGCCGACTTGGCTGCCTCCAAATAAGTGTGATGATCAGTGTCAATGCCGATTCGCATTTTTACTGTCACCGGAATCCCAAATGGTTTCGCTGCTTGTACTGCGGCATCAACAATTGCTGCAAAAAGTTTTCTCTTATACGGTAGCGCTGCTCCCCCGCCTTTACGCGTTACCTTCGGAACCGGGCAACCAAAGTTCATATCAATATGATCTGCCAAATTCTCTTTACCAATCATTGTCACAGCAGCGCGCATAGTGTTTGGATCAACGCTATAAAGCTGCACCGAACGTGGCCATTCGCCAGCACCAGGTGCGATCATGCGCAACGTGTCTGGGCGTCTCTCAATTAAAGCCCGTGCTGTAACCATTTCAGAGACAAATAGCCCTGCACCTTGTTCGCGACATAGTGCACGAAAAGCAGAGTTAGTAATTCCTGCCATCGGTGCTAGAACTACCGGTGGATCAATTACATGATCGCCACTTGCAAGTGGCAGAGTTAAAGACACTAGTTAGCAACCAAGGAGTTTGGGAGCAAGCCATGCTTCTACTTGATCAAGGGCGATTCGTTCTTGTGCCATTGTGTCGCGATCACGAATTGTGACTGCTTGATCATCCAAAGTTTCAAAGTCGATGGTGATGCAGTATGGAGTACCGATCTCATCTTGACGACGGTAGCGACGACCAATTGCACCCGCATCATCAAAATCAATATTCCAGTTCTTACGCAATTGGGCGGCCAAATCACGTGCCTTAGGTGAAAGATCGGCATTGCGAGATAACGGCAATACGGCAACCTTCACGGGAGCTAAGCGATGATCAAGTTTTAGCACTGCGCGCTTTTCCATCTCACCTTTAGCATTTGGCGCTTCATCTTCAGTAAATGCATCCATTAAGAAGGTAAGCGCGCAGCGATCTACACCTGCCGCAGGTTCAATAACAAATGGCGTCCACCGTTCATTTTTCTCTTGATCAAAGTATGAAAGATCTTTACCCGATGCAGCAGAGTGCGCCTTTAAATCGAAATCGGTGCGATTGGCGATACCTTCGAGCTCGCCCCATTCAGTGCCGGCAAATTCAAATTTATATTCGATATCTGCAGTGCGCTTTGAATAATGAGATAACTTCTCTTTTGGATGATCGTAAATTCGCAAGCGATCAGGGTTGATTCCCAAATCTTTATACCAAGCCAAACGAGTATCGATCCAGTATTGATGCCAATCTTCATCCGTACCCGGCACGACGAAGAATTCCATCTCCATCTGCTCAAATTCGCGAGTACGGAAGATGAAGTTTCCAGGAGTGATTTCATTACGGAAGGACTTTCCGATCTGGCCGATTCCAAATGGTGGCTTGCGACGAGATGTAGTCATTACCTGATCAAAGTTAATGAAGATTCCTTGCGCTGTTTCAGGGCGCAAATATGCGAGACCTGATTCATCTTCAACTGGTCCAAGGAAAGTTTTTAGCAAACCAGAGAATTGTTTTGGAGTTGTGAACTGACCTTTATTTCCGCAGGCTGGGCAGTTCATATCGCTAAGTGATTCTAATTTCTTCTTATGCTTTGCTTCATAAGCTTCTTCCAAATGATCCGCGCGAGAACGCTTATTACAAGCAGTACATTCGGTAAGCGGATCGCTAAATGTGGCAACGTGTCCAGATGCTTCCCAAACTTCGCGAGCCAAGATCACGCATGAGTCAATGCCGACAACATCTTCGCGACCCATCACCATGGACTTCCACCATTGGCGCTTAATATTATTTTTTAACTCAACACCTAATGGACCGTAATCCCAGGAAGCACGAAGACCGCCA
>WLQO01000050.1 GCA_009698295.1 Actinomycetota bacterium
AGACGATTTCGGCCGTTAAATAGCCTCGGCTATACTTTCTCAACAACTTAATAAATACCGAAGATTTAGACCCGGACGATTGGCTCAGCGGTAGAGCACCACATTGACATTGTGGGGGTCACTGGTTCGATCCCAGTATCGTCCACGTAACGTAGTGGAGTGGCGGATAGAAATTGTCCACGTAACGTAGTGGAGTGGCGCAGAAATATCGTCCACGTTTTTTCATCTTCTTCAAGTAGATTCAACCTCTGTGAGCACAGCACCCTCAAAGCGACTTGATTACATAGATCTTCTCCGCGTAATCGCACTCGGCGCTGTTATCGCCTTTCATTACCTTTACAGTGCAGTCGCAAGAGGCAGAACCCCAAATGTCACAGAATCCCCCATCATGGGCTGGGCGCAGTACGGATATTTAGGTGTTGAGCTCTTCTTTATGATTACTGGTTTCGTAATGCTCTCTTCCACTAAAGGTATTACAGCAGGAACATTTCTCAAGAAGCGTTTTTTACGTCTATATCCAATGTACTGGATGGCTTTAATTCTTATATTTTCAGTTTCTCAATTTGGAATATGGCAGAGACCGGGTTTAGTTGCAGAGGATTTCTATTACAGCCTGACCATGGCACCTAAAGAATTTAGCCACGAATGGTTGGATCCTGCGCATTGGTTCTTAGCAAGACTTCTTCAGTTTTACCTATTCATTCTAATTGTTTTGGCATTACGGCTTGGAAAGTACCTTCCATCCATATTTCCATGGTGGGCGCTAATTGGGCTTGCATGGAACACATTTGGATTCGAGCAATTCGGTATCTGGTATCTCAATGGCTTTTTTGCACTGATTGCTGGCGGTGCGATTATTTCTTCAATTCGTGAATCTGGATTAAATAAAATACGTACCGCTGGATTAATTTCATCTTATGTATGGGCGCTCTCATCGCGCATTGACCTGGTTCCGTGGCTGGATAAGAACCGAGGTCCCGGTCATTCAGCGCTAGCTATTGGATCAGTGATTACAGCTATGTACTTGCTCATGCTGCTTACCCTTTCTCGAGGTGTAGCCAAGCTGCATCTGCGCGGTATTGGTACAGCCGGAGCTGTTACTTATCCTCTGTATCTCATTCACGATCGTCTGGGAGGCCTAGCGATTAGACGATTTGCTACGCCAAGCAATCAATATTTCATCTACCTCATAGTCATTATTATTCTGATTTCGCTTGCATATGGAATCCTGAAAGTGGAGTCCCGAATAATGAAGAGGTTTCAGAAAAGGTAAGAGCTAACTCCGACACATAGAAATTTGCCTTCAGTAAAGTTGGTAATTACCGAATATGTCTTAGTATTTTGGGATGAGCGCCAACAACCAGATGCCTTGCGATTTCTGTGGTCAGCCATATGACCCGGTTTCATCGCGTTGGCTCTGCCCAAATTGTCATATGAAGACCAATTGTTGTGATGGCGCTCCCTGCCCAGTTCCTGACACGATTTCAATATCAGCGAAAGTAGACTCTTCGAATGGAAAATAGCCCTCGTAAAGGTTTTCTCGGCGAATGGGACAAACTCTCACCAAAGATGAAAATTGCCGCTGTAATCCTTTTGATACTTCCGATATTTATGTACCCGCCCTCAGTATTTATCTATCTGGGCTATGCCGTCTATCTAACTCTGCGCGATCGCCGCAAGTAAATAGATGGCAGGTAAAGATCCGAGCCGAGAGGCGTACTTCCCGGCCATAGAGAAAAAGTATGGCGAGAAGATGAAGTATTGGTTTGCGGTTATGGCGAAATTAGAAGGCAGAAAGTATCCAGAGCAAATAGCGCACTTGCGCGAGAATTTTGGCTTCTCTCAAGCTCACGCAAATGCCCTTGTTATGTACTCTCGAGGGTCCACATCTGCAAAACGATTTAGTACTCCGGCAGATTATTACAAGTCGATTTCGACTGAGCAAGCAAAGACTGTCCGCGCAATCATGCGGGCTATCCAAAGCAAGTATCCAAAGTTGGAGTTGGTAATAGCCTGGAATCAACCGATGCTGCGCGATGGCACAAAGTATGTCTTCGGGATTTCTGCAACTAAAGGTTACTTGTTGATAGCCCCATGGAGCACCAAAGTTTTGGAAGATTTTCTTCCCAAGTTAGATGGCTACAAAGTAAATAAGAAAACTATCCAGATTCCGAGCGACTGGAAGGTCGATACCAAACTTCTCTTGCAGATGGTTAAAGCAAGATTGGCCGAATAAAAGTTTCAATCTTTTATAAAGGTAGGAGTTAATACGCCTAAATCCAAGATTTTCTCTATCTGGGCCATAGCGCTAATTAATTTATCTTCTTCATTTGCGCGCGATACGAGACCTACGCCAACCGGAAGACCATTTACCAATCCCATGGGAAGACATCCAATTGGAGTTCCAGCAATTGCCGGTGCCATTGATATCCACGATGCTGAAGAGTAATCATCTCCCCCGCCCAAGTTACTCTTCCAGGCAGGTGAATATGTCTCTCCAATTAAAATATCAAAATCAGCAAAGCCAGGATTTAGAACACGATTAACAGCCCAATTCAAATTCTCTTTTCGCAACTTTTCATAACTAGCGTTGCGGCCTCCAAGCACGAGTGCCTCATCAAAGAATTCTTGTCCAAAATATTGCATCTCATCGCTTGCATTATCTTTATTAAATTGAACGACATCGGATAATGAACGCACGCGAGTTCCGGCTCGCCCAGTTAGGTATGTTTCCAAATCTTCATTTAGCTCATGCATCAAAACTTGAAACTCCGCTGTTCCATCTTCATCAGTGGGCGCAGGTAGGGATAGTTCCGTAAATTCGATACGAGCGCTGCTCATTTTGGAGAGAAGATCTGCAAAGAGCTGGTTTGTTCCACCATCCTCGGTTACCCACTCTTTAACAACTGCTATGCGCAAAGGTTGTGCAGAGTCCACTGCCTTGGTGTAAATATTTCTATTGGTAAGCACATCCAATAGCGCTGCTGCTTGCGCAACCGTTTGTGCCATTGGTCCTGGCGTATCTTGGCTGGCGCTAATCGGAATCATGGCATCACGCGGAATAGATCCGACGGTCGGTTTTATCCCAACGCAACCATTTAGCGATGCTGGACAAACAATTGATCCATCTGTTTCGCTGCCGACAGCCATTGCAACTATTCCTGCACCAACAGCAGCGCCCGATCCTGAAGATGAACCTCCGGCGCTGTGCGCATGTTTCCAAGGGTTTGCAGTTAATCCACCGACTGCCGACCAACCGCTTGTTGATTTTCCTGAGCGAATGTTGGCCCATTCGGAGAGATTGGTGCTTCCAATAATTGTTGCTCCTGCGGCACGAAGTCGCTTTGCGATGGTTGAATCACGAACGACTTCAGTATCTTTTAAAGCCAGCGACCCTGCAGTAGCAGGTAGCCCAATTGCTTCAATATTATCTTTTATCAGTATCGGAATCCCAGCTAGTGGGCCTTCCTTATCGTTGAACTTAAGATCTTTACTTAGGGCAAGAACCGAATTTAGCCGGTAACCGTTGCGATCGATGTCTGCAACTTTTGCCAGCGATTCTTCAATCTTTCCAAAGGTCATTTAAGCCGAATGTGATTCTATGAAGATGCGTGAGTTTTCAAAGATGATCTCGGCATCGTAATCAAGAGTGGCAACGTGATAACTATTTGTAAGTTCTACCCGTTGTTTAACTCTTGAACCAACGCCTTTCATGATTATTTCCGTATTTGAAACCGGCAGTGTGTGATCATCGACGCTATGGAACAACTGCATCGGAACTGTTACATCGTGCAGACGTTCTCTGGTGTATTTGAGCATCTGTAAGAGTTGATAAATACCTCTGGTTGGAAGCGCGTCATAACCCCATTCAGTCACGCCAGGACGCTTAATGTCATCGCCGACTGATTTACGGAATTTTTGAAAACGCGATAGAAAGTACGCCAATTTCGGTCCGACCAAGGCGACATGGATCATCGGGTTGACCAGAATAATTCCTGATAATTTATTTGAATATCGAGTCGCTACATTTAAAGTAGTTCCACCACCCATGGAAAGACCAGTGATAAAAACTTTGCTGCAACTTTTAAAGAGTTCTTCCAGTTCTGCTTCAACCTTTGCTGGCCACTCTTCCCATTTCACCGCATTTAAATCTTCTGGCTTAGTACCGTGGCCGGGGAGCAATGGAACGCGGACGGTGTAACCCTTTTGATTTAAATACTCGGCCCACGGACGCATTGATGCGGGCGAACCAGTGAAGCCATGTACCAAGAGAACGCCAATCTCCTTATTAGCTCCGGAACCAATTGCTGACCAATTTTCAACTAAACCTTTAGGTGCACCTATAACAGTCATATCTTTAGCGTACTAAGGAGTCGCTGTCAGAGCCATGCATTAGCCTTACATTTATGTCAGATGGATCGCGTTTATTAGTCGATGTGCCATTTGTTGTCTTTGATTTAGAGACTTCTGGTTCTGCGCCATCGACTGGCGCAGCGGTAACTGAGATCGGCGCCGTCAAAGTTCTAGGCGGTGCCGTAATTGGCGAGTTTCAAACCTTTGTTAACCCCGGTCACTACCTCTCCGATTTCATCACCTCACTTACTGGAATCACTGATTCCATGTTGGTCGATGCCCCAACAATCGTTGAAGTTCTGCCTACATTTTTAGATTTCCTGGGATCTGAATTTGAGACAGTTTTAGTTGCACACAACTCCCCCTTTGATATGAGTTTTATGAAATCTGCTGCCGCCACGCATCTTTATCAATGGCCAGATTACAAAGTCATCGATACTGCGCGAGTTGCTCGATATGTTCTCGATCGTGATGAAGTACCTAATTGCAAACTATCTACTCTCGCCCCATTCTTTGGATCAGCCACATCACCAACTCACCGCGCTTTAGATGATGCCCGCGCGACAGTGGATGTTTTACATGGAATATTTGAAAGGCTGGGCTCCCACAATGTGACCACCCTGGAAGAGTTAATGCAATTTAAAAGAAAGCGCCCCCGCCGACCGCTTGATTAATTGGCAGATAGCTCTTGACTCAATGCGATCCAGCGATTTAGCAACTCCTGAGCGGCACCACTGTCGACTGCTTGACTTGCCTTTATCAACGATTTAGAAATTCTCTCGTGAACGCTCTGGCTCATATCTCCATCGAATGCCGCAATCGCCGCCGCTGCATTTAACAAAACTGCATCACGAGGTGCACCTTTTTCACCTGCAAAGATAGCCAAGGTAATTCTGGCGTTCTCTGCCGCATCCCCACCGACTAACGCTGAAATTGGAGCATTAGTTAGAGAAAAATCTGATGCATCGATACGGTCGCTAGAAATTTCGCCATTGCCGATAGTTAAAACTGATGTACTGGTTGCGAGAGTTATTTCATCTAGGCCATCATCACCACGAAAGACGAATCCTTCAACGCCGCGATCTGCTAAGACTTGGGCCATAACTAGATGCATCCGGTCATTTGCTACGCCTATAGCTGCGGCTTTGGGGCGCGCTGGATTGGCTAAAGGTCCCAAAATGTTAAAAACTGTCGCCGTTGCCAATTCTTTACGAGCAGGTGCTGCAAATCGCATCGCCGGATGAAAGATAGGAGCGAAACAGAAGCCGATACCCAGTGCAGAAACGGTTTTTGCAACTTTTACACCATCAAGGTTTATCGCTACACCAAGTGCTTCCAATAAATCGGCAGCGCCGGACTTCGAAGATGCAGCACGGTTGCCATGTTTTACAACTCGCGATCCAGCCGCTGCCGCAATTATCGCTGCAGTCGTTGAAATGTTGATTGTGTGAGCACCATCTCCCCCGGTGCCAACTGTGTCAACCGCGCGTTCTGCAATATTGATTGGGGCGCAATGCAAGTACATTTGTTCGACCAACGCACCGACTTCTTCAGGTGTCTCGCCCTTGTTTTTCAAGGCGATAAGAAATCGTTTAAGCACTTCTTTATCAGAGCGATCTTCCAAGACTTCGCGCATCAAATCCTGTGCTTCATTCGGCAGTAGATCTAAACCACTCTCCATCTTTGAGATAGAAGAATCCCAATCGATGGCGCTCATTTGCAATCCTTAACTACGAAAAAGCTGCAGTTGTATGTGATCGCAATAAATCTGCGACTGTATTTGCCATAGTAAATGGGTCGATTGGATGGATGACGCTTGCCTCGGCGCGGGACCAAGCAGCAAGCCATGCATCCTCGCGACGACCAGTGATCAGCAGAACTGGCGGACAGTTAAAAACTTCATCTTTCAATTGTCGGGCAATACCCATTCCACCCTCAGGGACAGCTTCGCCATCGAGAATAAATAAATCAGCGCGCAATTCACCGGACGCGCTCTTGCGATCCACAAAAGCGCGCAGGGCTGGACCGGTTGCGAACTCTTCAACCTGATGTTCTGGCAGGTCGGCGGCGACACGTTTGCCAAGGGCGGCCACAATTGATGAACGCACAGAAGCGTCATCGGAATACACGATGATCATTGGCTTTCGGGGCGTCGACATGGCGCAAGTCTAATCAATGGCTGGGGTAAGAAAGCCCCTATTTCGAGCGAAAAAGAGCGTGACCCGTTTCACCTAAAAGAGGCGAATTTAAGGGCCAGAACTCGTCTGCCAAATAGGAAGGTGGGCGCACTTTCAGGGATACTTGCCCCCATGACCAGCTCAACGCTCGCAGCCCCTCATAAAATAACCCGCCCTAATCTTGTGGCGGTCGGAACTATTGTCTGGCTCTCCAGCGAGTTAATGTTCTTCGCGGCACTCTTCGCCATGTATTTCACAACTCGTGCTGTGCAAGGACCAGCAATTTGGTTGCAATCAACTGAGATTTTAAATATTCCTTTTGCAGCTCTTAACACCACAGTTTTAGTTCTCTCATCTGTGACATGCCAATTTGGGGTCTTCGCCGCAGAGCGTTTCCAAGCAAAACGCACCGGTTCATTTTTTAATATCAAATCTTGGGGAATGCGCGAATGGTTTGCGTTGACTTTCTTAATGGGCGCTTTCTTTATCGCCGGCCAAATTTATGAATATGCCAGCCTTGTTACAGAGGGCGTAACTCTGGCTTCGACTGCCTACGGTTCAGTCTTTTATGTCGCAACAGGGTTCCACGGACTTCACGTAACCGGTGGGTTGATCGCCTTTTTGATTGTGATGATTCGAGTTTCTAAAGCCCGTCGCTTTACCCATAATCAAGCAACCACCGCGATTGTGGTTTCTTATTACTGGCACTTTG
Source organism: Actinomycetota bacterium (assembly GCA_009698295.1). Classification (GTDB taxonomy): domain Bacteria; phylum Actinomycetota; class Actinomycetes; order Nanopelagicales; family Nanopelagicaceae; genus Planktophila. Next base: position 7,243 of record WLQO01000050.1, read on the forward strand.
TTGATGTTGTTTGGATTGCACTTTTCTCAGCCATTTATTTAATTAAGTAAGAACTAATAGAGAAGAAACGGAAAATATCTTGAAACGTCTCTCCCGATTCCGCCGACATCGTGCGGTTGCACCTCTTCTTTTGGTTCTCGCTTTATTCTCGATTGGCACAACATTCTCAGTCGCTGGCGCAGCAACTAATTCATCGATGACCGCTGCTGAAAAAAGCGCGCTCATCGATGAAGGTAAACAACTCTTCCTAAAAGGTTGTTCTTCTTGCCACGGTTTAAATGCTGAAGGCGGCGGTATAGCTCCATCGCTCATTGGCGTTGGTGCGGCATCGGTTGATTTTCAAGTAGCAACTGGTCGTATGCCAATGGCTGATATGAGCACACAAGCGATGCGTAAAAAACCGGTCTACGACGAAAAGCAGATTGAAGCTTTGGCAGCTTATGTTTCATCGCTTGCACCCGGACCAGAAGTTCCAGGCGAAGAACTATTAAATTACGAGAGAAATGGATCTGCCGCTGAAGGTGGAGAACTTTTCCGTACAAACTGCGCGATGTGCCACAACTTTGCGGCGCAAGGTGGCGCGCTAACACAGGGCAAATATGCTCCAACTTTAATGGGAGTAGAACCTCGTCATATTTACGAAGCGATGATTACTGGTCCGCAATCTATGCCGGTCTTTTCTGATAAAACGATTACGCCAGCGGAAAAACTTTCAATTATTAA
>WLQO01000051.1 GCA_009698295.1 Actinomycetota bacterium
ATGGAAAGTTCCAGCTTGCAACCCTTCGCCAAACTTGCCGGCAGGTGTAATTCGAAGGGAACTCTCTTCCTCAACAACGCTTCCACCAAGTGAGTTAATTTCGCGGGTTAAAGCTGCTAAACGATCGGTTTCATGTAAACGAAGATGCCCAATTCCGCGCAAATATGATGGTGAATCAGCAAGTACAGCAAGGGCAGCGATAGCCGGAGTTAACTCACCAACATCGTGCAGATCGATATCAATTCCGTGGATGGAGCCAGTTCCAGTAATTGTTAAACCATCTGCAGTTAGCGAAACCTGCGCGCCCATTTGCGTCAAGATTTCACGGAGCTGATCTCCTGGTTGCGTGGTTTCTTTCGGCCAATCTGCAATCGTGATTGAACCACCGCAGACCATAGCGATTGATAAGAAAGGCGCAGCGTTGGAAAGATCTGGCTCAATTACCAAATCAACACCGTTTAATTTACCTGCAGCAACGCTCCAACTTTGTGCGGACTTATCAACTGTTACTTGTGCACCAAAGTCACGGAGCATTTGAACTGTCATATCTATATGTGGCATCGATGGAAGTGAGCCACCTTTGTGTGTTGCAGTGATTCCATTTTTCGTACTTGTTCCAATTAAAAGAAGGGCTGATAAGAACTGACTAGATGCACTGGCATCAATCGTTAATGCGCCACCTGGAATCGCTCCCTTACCTTTAACCACCATCGGTAATGAGTAACGTCCGCCATGTTCAATTTCGATCCCGAGTTCTTCTAACGCGGCGATAACTGGTGCAAGGGGACGCTCATATGACCGCGGATCTCCATCGAATGCGATATCGCCATCTGCCAGCGCTGAAAGCGGCGGCAAGAAGCGCATCACCGTTCCGGCGTTGCCTACATCTACCTTTGCGGGGCCGCGTAATTTGGCAGGAGTTACTTGCCAAGCAAAATCGCCATCAATTTCTGTATCTGATATTCCAACGCCCATCGCCTTTAGTCCGGCAACCATCAGTTCGCTATCGCGTGAGATTAAGGGGCGTTTCAAAATCGAAGGTGCTTGCGCTTGAGCAGCGAGAATTAGCGCGCGGTTGGTTACCGATTTTGAACCGGGAATTATTACTCGCGCGCTGACTGAGTTGCGTCCACGAAATGGAGCGGGCCAGAGCATAAGCGGCAGTCTACTCTCTACCTATGTGCGGTCGTTATGCCCAAGCCCAAGGGATGGACGAGATCATCGAAAGGTTTGATCTCGATGGATCACTCGTAGATAAATCGCTTCCGCTTAATTGGAATATTGCACCTACAAACGAGATCTACATTATTCGCGATAATCAAAGTGGCCGAATTTTAGATTCTGCATCATGGGGTTTGATCGCGCCTTGGCAGAAGAACTTTGTTGAGGCTCGTAATTCGCAATCACATGCGATAAATGCGCGAAGTGAATCGATCCATGAGAAGCCAACTTTCCGCCAAGCTTTTCGAACAACGCGTTGCTTGATACCTGCGACTGGATATTACGAGTGGGCGACATCTTTAGGGAAGTATCCACCGAAACAACCTTTCTATATTTATCCGCAAGAAGAGAATGAATCTTTATCAATCGCTGGAATTTGGAGTACATGGAAGAGTGATACCGGTGCCGAAATTCAGAGCGCTGCAATTATTACCCGTGAAGCAGTTGGTGAGTTAGCAACTATTCACAGCCGTATGCCAGTATTTATGCCGAAGGATCGTTGGGATATTTGGCTTGATCCGAAGAATCGTGAAATCGATACTTTAATTTCACTTATGGATATTCCAGATCCTGCTTCCGGGCTTGCCACCAGACCGGTTGCGCCACGGGTAAACCTGGTCGCAAATAACGGGCCAGAGTTGATCGCACCTTTCGAACTCGGTGATGCGCAGACGCTCTTTTAAGATCGCTTAAGTGGGCGTTTCCAACCTCTTTGGGATAGTGTTTAAGAGATGGCATCGAAAGATTTGGTCCTAGAAAGCGCTACTGATCGCAACGATCGGTTCGAGCGCGATGCTCTTGTGTTTATGGACCAGTTATATGCGGCCGCGCTGCGATATACAAAGAATCCTGAAGATGCGCGCGATTTAGTTCAAGATACTTATCTGAAAGCATTTAACTCTTTTCATCAATTTGAAGAAGGCACAAATTTACGTGCATGGCTATATCGCGTGCTCACAACTACTTTTATTAATACCTACCGCAAAGATCAACGTCGCCCACAATTAGCATCTGGCGAACTTGAAGATTGGCAGCTAGCAGAAGCGCAATCTCATACCAGCGATTTAGGTAAATCTGCCGAAGCCGAAGCGCTTGAAAATCTTCCCGACAGCGATATTAAACGTGCGCTGCAAGAGATCCCTGAAGAATTTCGAATCGCAGTTTATTTAGCAGATGTAGAAGGATTCTCGTATAAAGAGATCGCAGGCATTGTTGATGTTCCCGCAGGAACGGTTATGTCACGCTTGCACCGCGGGCGAAAGTTATTGCGCGAGAAGCTCGCTGATTATGCAAAAGAACTTGGTTACTCAACCGATCCCAAGCCAGGAAAGGGGGAGAAGCCATGAGCCACATCGAAGAGATTCCTTGTATTGAAGTTCTCTCCTCCGTCGTCTTTATCGTTGAAGGCGCAATAGAAGAAGCACATAACCCACAAGCGATTTCATCTCACCTAGATACTTGTATGGCTTGCCGCGCAGAAGTTGCGCATGAGCAAGCGATGCATTCTTTGCTGCAAGATGTCTTGCGTCGCACCTGTGATGAGAAGGCACCAGAAGATCTGCATCGCAGTATCCATGAAGAGTTATTGCGCCAAGCAAGCGGAGCTGGTGTGACTGAAGTAGTAACTCAGTTCAGCATGACGGAAATTTCTATTGAAATTGATGAGTTTGGAAATGTGGAGCACCGCGAAGTCCAGATTGAGCAAACGCATGTTCAGCACTTTATTGACGAAGAAGAATAAGCCCTAAATTATGAGGCCCGAAGAAGAAATTATTGGCGCAGTTGGTTTTTCTGTAATGACCGCTCGTCCCGGTGACACATGTTTAGCAATGGGCATTTCCGACCTTCCAATTCTTGCACCAGGCCATTTGATGAGCGTCATGGAGAGCGCATGCGTTGCAGCGCTTGTGGAGTTACTTGAAAATGGAGAGACGACGATAGTAGATAAATTCGATATTTCACTTATAGATTCAGTCGGCATCGGTACTGAAGTTCGCGCAACTGCGCGTTGCATCGAAGTCTTTGATCGCACCATGATCTTTGAATGCGATGTTTACGACGGTGAGCGCCATATTGCTTATGCCAGAATAGAAAGAACGGCGGTCGAGCGAGTAACTTTCCTCGCGCGAACCGCCGCTCAATCTTTAATCAGTACTTCAGATAATTAGGCTTTTTTGGTGGCCCAGAAGATTTCTGCAATCTCATCGATCTTAGCGATCAACTTATCTGCAACTGCTACATCTTGAGTTCCCTTAGTACCTGCGGCTCCCGCCAACTTTGTTGCATCGTTAAAGAGTGAGTGAAGTTGTGGATATGCCTCAAAGTGTGGTGCCTTGAAATAATCTGTCCAGAGAACCCATAGGTGCTCTTTAACTTGGTGTGAACGCTCTTCTTTAATTGCGACAGAGCGTGAACGGAAATCTGCATCTGGATTAGCTGCATACTTTTCCATGCAAGCCTTAACAGATAGAGCTTCAATCTTTGCTTGTGCTGGATCGTAGACGCCACATGGCAGATCGCAGTGTGCGTGAACAGTTACCTTTGGTGTAAATAGGTTCTTCATTTTCTCTCCTCTATATTTTCTTTATTTCAAATCCTGTATGTGTGAGACTACCGTCCATGAGCATCTTTGGCATCTTCGGGCGAGTTATCGTCGAAGGCAGATCCATGGAGCCGACCTATAACCCGCGGGATTGGCTCCTTGTTTACTACGGTTTCTTCGGCAAGAAGAACCTATCTCTACGTACAGGTGGCGCTGTCGTTATCGAACGCGAGCAGCAACCAGGGATCTTTTACATAAAACGCATAACTGAAATTCAATCAGATAGCGCCGGCCGCAAAAGTTATTACGTGAGCAGCGATAACAGTGCTGGCACTGATTCGCGGAACTGGGGTTACTTAAGGAGAGACGAAATAGTTGGACGTGTGGTTACACGAATTAAAAAAAGTTAGCGAGTGAAAGCCTCATACATCAACGCTTTAGCTTCTTCCTCGTGCAAATGATGATTTCCTGTTGCAGGAGATGCTGATGCGCGACGCGAAATGCGACGAAGCACCCGAGAATCGACTGCTGTGCCGCCGATAATTTCTGTTGTACTCAAAGCAACGTGAGGCCAAGGTCCTTGGTTTGCTGGTTCATCTTGGACCCAGAGCAAGTTCGCGTTTGGATGCTTCTTCGCTTCAACTTCCATCTGCGCAACTGGCATTGGATACAAGCGTTCGACGCGAACGATTGCGGTGCTGTTGTCATTTAAGCGCGCACGTTCTGCAACTAGGTCGTGATAAATCTTTCCAGAGCAGAAAATCAAACGAGATGCGTTGTTCACAGTTGCATCACCAATTACTGGCAAGAATGTTCCCGATGTGAAATCGCTAATTGAAGAAGCGGCCGCGCGCAGACGGAGCATCGACTTTGGTGTGAAGACAATCATTGGACGGCGCTTTGGATTTGCTGCATGGAAACGGAGCAGGTGGAAGTAAGAGGCAGGCGTTGAAGGCTGGGCGATCGTCATATTCTTTTCAGCAGCAAGTGATAAGAAACGTTCAATGCGTGCTGATGAGTGATCTGGACCTTGTCCTTCGTAACCATGTGGCAAGAGCAATACAACTGATGAACGCTCGCCCCACTTTTGCAGAGCAGAAGAGATAAATTCATCGATCACAGTTTGGGCACCGTTTGCGAAATCTCCGAACTGGCCCTCCCACAAAACAAGTGCTTCAGGGCGAGCTACGGAATAGCCATATTCAAAGCCCATTGCGGCGTATTCGGAAAGAAGTGAATCAATAACAAAGAATTGGCTTTGATCTGCAACTAAAGAGCTAAGCGGAGTCCAGTCAGAACCATTTTCTTTATCTACGATGACTGCGTGGCGATTGCTAAATGTGCCGCGGCGTGAATCTTGGCCAGCCAGGCGAATCGGGCGACCTTCCTTAAGAAGTGAACCAAAGGCAAGCATTTCACCGGTTGACCAATCGATGGTGCCATCGTTAATTGATTCAGCGCGCTTTTGCAGTTGTGGCAATAACTTAGGGTGCACATGGAAGCCATCTGGAATCGCAATTTGAGTTGCCGCAATTTCGCGAATTAAGCCTTCAGATATAAAGGTTGGAACATCTTCGGCGTTAGGAACAATTGGTGGTTGGAAGTTTGGATCATGTTCTTCTTGATAATTAGCAACAGATGCATAAACTTCTTCGAGTTGAACTTGGTAATCGCGCGCTAGCTTTTCCGCTTCTTCAGGTGTGATGTCACCACGACCGATGAGAGATTCGGTATATAAAGTACGAGTAGAACGCTTGGCATCAATCAACTTATACATCAGTGGTTGCGTGAAACTTGGCTCATCGCCTTCGTTATGTCCGCGACGACGGTAGCAAACCATGTCTATGACTACATCTTTATTGAATACTTGACGATATTCAAAGGCGAGACGAGCAACGCGAACACATGCTTCTGGATCATCACCGTTGACATGGAAGACTGGAGCTTCAATAGATTTTGCAACATCGGTTGAGTAGCGAGAAGAGCGTGATGCATGTGGCGCAGTTGTGAAGCCAACTTGGTTATTTACAACGATATGAATGGTGCCGCCAGTGCGGTAGCCACGCAGCTGTGAAAGTTGCAGAGTTTCGAAGTTAACTCCCTGGCCGGCAAATGAAGCATCACCGTGTAAAAGGATTGGCAGAACTGAGAATAAATCTTTTATATTTAAGCGATCTTGCTTGGCGCGAACAATGCCTTCAAGGACAGGGTTAACTGCTTCGAGGTGCGAAGGATTTGCCGCTAAATAAATCTTGGTTTGTGCGCCAGATTCTGCAGTAAACACCCCTTCGGTTCCTAAGTGGTATTTCACATCTCCTGAGCCATGGACTTCATTCTCTTTGTAATGGCCTTGGAACTCTTGGAAGATCTGACCGTAAGACTTGCCGGCGATATTGGCTAATACATTTAAGCGGCCGCGGTGTGGCATACCGATGCAGACTTCATCTAACTTCTTTTCTGCTGCAGATGAAATAACTGCATCGAGCAGTGGAATTACTGATTCGCCACCTTCAAGCGAGAAGCGCTTTTGTCCGACGAACTTAGTTTGCAAGAATGATTCGAAGGCTTCGGCATCACTTAACTTTTGCAGGATATGTAACTGCTCTTCGCGTTCAGGCTTTGTGAAACCAACTTCAACGTGTTCTTGAATCCAGCGGCGTTCTTCTGGGTTTGAGATATACATATATTCAACGCCGACTGAACGGCAATATGAATCACGCAGAATTCCGAGAATTTTACGAAGTTTCATAAACTTCTCGCCACCAAAACCACCAGTTGCGAATTCACGATCGAGATCCCACAGAGTTAGGCCATGGTTAACCACATCGAGATCTGGGTGAGATCGTTGTGCATATTCCAGCGGATCAGTATCTGCCATCAAGTGGCCATAAGTGCGATAAGCCTGAATTAGCTGCTGAACGCGCGCGGTCTTATTGATCTCTTCATCTTTTGAGAATTCAAAGTCTGATCCCCAACGAATTGGTTCGTAAGGAATACGCAGCGCTGCAAAAATTTCATCATAGAAACCTTCACCGCCGAGCAGGATTTCATGGATGCGGCGTAAGAAATCTCCAGATTGCGCGCCTTGAATAACACGGTGATCGTAAGTACTTGTAAGAGTTACAACCTTGCTGATCGCCATGCGCGCCAAGGTTTCTTCACTTGCTCCCTGGAATTCGGCTGGGTAATCCATTGCACCAACGCCAACGATTAAACCTTGGCCTTGCACCAGGCGCGGAACAGAGTGGACAGTACCGATTGTTCCGGGATTAGTTAGTGAAACTGTTGTTCCAGAATGATCTTCTACTGTCAGAGTTCCAGCGCGGGCTTTCTTAACGATTTCTTCGTAGGCAACCCAGAACTGTCCGAAATCTAATTCTTCGCAACCTTTAATTGATGGAACTAATAATTGGCGAGTGCCATCGGGCTTTGCTAAATCGATTGCAATTCCGAGATTGATATGTTCTGGAGTACCAAGAGCAGGTTTGCCATCTACTTCGCCGTAGAACGCATTCATTTCTGGCATCGCGCGCAGCGCTTTGATCATTGCATAAGCGATGATGTGAGTGAATGAAACTTTTCCACCGCGAGTGCGCTTTAAGTGATTAGTAATCACTGTGCGGTTATCGATCATCAACTTTGCTGGTATCGCGCGCACACTTGTTGCAGTCGGAACCGAAAGTGATGCTTCCATTGATGCAACCACGCGGCCGGCAACCCCACGAAGTGGTTCCATAGTTGCAGCACCCGGTGTGATTAAAACGGGGGCTGGTTTAACTGGCGCTTGTGCGGGTGCTGGGGTTGAAACTTGAACGGGCGCAACAGGTGCAGCAACTACTTGCGCAACAGGTGCAGCGACAACTGGTGCAGCAGGCGCAGGTGTAGAAATTTTTTGTGCAGCTTTCGGAACTGGTGGTGTTCCACCCTTTGGCGCAGATGTCGCTGGTGCAATTGGCATTGACGCAGCACCTGGTTTATAACTCTTAAAGAATTCAATCCAAGAAGGTTCGACAGAAGTTGGGTCGGCTTGGTAGCGCTCGTACATCTCTTCGACGAGCCAATCATTGGCTCCGAAATCTGCCGACACTGGCAACTCCTTCTGATACTCAA
>WLQO01000052.1 GCA_009698295.1 Actinomycetota bacterium
AACCTTTTCTTCCAAAGCACCGAGCCAAGCCAGCTCTTCCAAGATATCGGCACTTGCCATTACACCGTCGACGCCAGCAACCGATAAACCGCGAATCAACTTATCTAATCAAACATAACGATCTGCAATTGCAGTTGGATTCTTGCCCGCCGCGATTATTCCGCGGGCTGTGTGATCTGCTGCAAGCAACATCAGTTTGCCATCTTTACCAGCAACGGTTCTGCGGGCACGCTTCTTTAGCGCTTTTTGCAACGATGCAGGATTGTTAATCCTGGCTTCGATGAGTTCGAGATAGCGCTTACGATCGAGCGTCATTACCGCTTACCTCCTGTGCCAATAAAGTTGTTGAGAATTTCGATTGTTGGCATGGCATCTGCGCACATTAACTCAGATGCCAAATAGGCACCAGCAGCATTGGCAAATTCACCTATTTCTTGTAATACCCAGCCGCTTAACAAGCCATGGACAAGTGCGCCGCCGAAAGCATCACCGGCGCCAAGTCCACAGACCAATTTGATTGGAAGTGGGGCGATAACAACTCGCTCGCTTTCAGTTGCAAGCAGAACTCCATCTCCTCCCATTTTTACGACCGCAATACGAACCCCTCGCTTTAGAAGTTCGGTGGCCGCTTCCTGTGGATCAGAGATTCCAAGTGCAACTTGGCATTCTGCAATATTTCCGATTGCAATTGTGCACATTGAAATCGCTTCTTGCGCGGCGGTGCGTGCGGCTTCGACGTTTGGCCAAAATGAAGGTCGGTAATCCAAATCGATAATTGATTCTTGCTTTCGACCACGTTGTTGCAGCCAAGTAATCGCAGTCTTTGCGGTTTCGCCATTTGATAGCGCACAAGCGCTGACCCAAAAAATCTTAGCGGTCAACAAAGTTTCAGTATCAATATCGCTAGCGGCTAATTGAGTATCAGGTGCATGAGGTTGGCGATGAAATATTATCTTTGGATCTTCCGGCGGATCTTGTGAAGCTAAAACAACTGGAGTCAGGCCGCTTTCAGCCACCTTCACGAAATCGGTATTGACTCCAAATTCGGTTAATTTATTAACAACATATTGCCCAAGTGGATCGACTCCAACTTTGGTAACAATGGCGCTCTTGTGGCCCAACTTTGCTGCCGCCACCGCGACATTCGTTGGAGATCCACCGATTGATTTGTGGAAAGTTTGTGGCTGGCTAAAAGATGTATTGATCTGCTCAGCAAATAAATCAACGCTAATTCGACCCACAGTGATGAGGTCGAGATCCTTCGCCATTGTCATCCTTACGTGCGCAATCGGGGCACTTCATAAATCCTTTCCCAAACTATATAGTGCAGGTCTACCGCTGCGAAATAAGGAGTAAATCTGCGCCATGAAGATCGCAGTGATTGGTTCTGGGCGCATGGGCGCCATCCGCGCAGAAGATTTACTTGCCGATGGCGCTGAAGTAACCATATTCAATCGACGAGATTCAGCAGCCGCTGAATTAGCAAAGAAATTGAATTGCAGCGCAGGAAAGTATGCAGATGTTTATAGCCAAACTTTTGATGGTTATGTAGTCGCAACAGCAACTAACGCGCACGTGGAAATATTAAATAGTTTACTTCCGCTTGGAAAACCGATTCTCTGTGAAAAGCCAATATCGCTTACTGTGGAAGAGACAGATCAGGTAATTGCCACAGCTGAGAAATTTGGAACGCAGATTCAAGTAGGTTTCCAACGCCGCTTTGATCCACCGATCGCTGCAGCAGCTGCAAAGATTGCCAGAGGGGAAGTTGGAACCCTTTACACAATGCATATGATCGCGCACGACCATCAACCTTCGACTTTAGAATTTCTAGAAGGTAGTGGCAGTATCTATCGAGACTTGCATGTGCACGACTTTGATCTAATCCGTTGGATTACGCAAAGTGAGATAGCCAAGGTTTATGCCACTCAGGCAGTGCGCGAGCACCAGCAATACGCCAAATATAACGATGCCGATGTTTCCCTTATTTCGTTAACTACGGTCAGCGGAGTTCAAGTAGCAATCACCGGTACCCGCCATAACCCAGTCGGCCACGATGTCCGCATTGAAATCTTTGGCTCTAAAGATTCGCTCGCAGTTGGCCTAAATCGCAAGACTCCGATTCATGACATCGAAGGCGAGATGAACTTCGCTCCAGTTAGGTATAAAGGATTTATCGAAAGATTTCGCGAGGCGTTTGCTAAAGAATCACAAGCCTTTCATCAATTTAGCAAGGGGGAGATTGCCAATCCCTGTCCACCTAAATCTGCACGCGAAGCGTTAAGAGTTGCAATTGCCTGCGAAGAGTCGATTAGAACTGGTCAGTCAATTGATATTTAAGTTAACGAGTGTTCCTTGGCGATGTTTTTTACGCACTAATCGCACTTTCTTATCCTCGAGCATCTAAACTTAATGACATGAATTCAATGAAGCGACAGACGATTTCAATTTTTGCAATCGTAATTCTCACCTTTTCATTTATTAATCAAACGCAGGCTTCAGATGAATATCCACCAGCTTCCGTTGGAAGTGGTTTTTCCGAGCCTTATTCGACGCCAGAGTGGTCACTTTCTGCAATTCGCGGATATAAACCATTAGCACCAGGAAAAATCGGTCAGGGCGAACACCCATTGTGTGCATCAGCAAAAGATGCGCATTGCGCTGACTCAACCTCATTACTTGCCGATCTTGTTGTTCCACCGTGCTATTCGCCAACAGATCGTTTTTGCATTGAAGGCTTGGAGATGTCAATTGAGGGTTCACCAGTTGTAGCAGGAAGTTTGCTTCGTGAACTTAAGACTGCGTCGACGCCAGCCGATGCCGCATCAGGATTACCGAAAGGTGGGTCGGCGAGCATTTGGACTACCCCAACAATTCATCAGGGTGGTTCAAATAATTACGCAGTAGTTGTAACAGGTGGTTATTCCAAATCTAAAGAACAATCACAATTTGATGCCTTTCGATTTTCTGCAAGCGTTTATCCAGTAACTCTTAAGTCGGGCACTTATTGCCCATATGAGATCTATGAAGTTATTGATCAATTTGGGGAAGCAAACACTTCTTCTCGTCTGGTAGGAAACAATTGCTCCAATACAACTTTCGCAGATAAATGCATTCTGACTGAGACTGGTACCTGCGTCGTACCCGCAGAGTTCGCACCAAATACTCGAGTATCACTCTCTTTACGTATGGACAATAAAGTTACTGGCTGGCTATTTGGGCGCATGAAAGATGTTGATATGAAATCAACTGCGTTAGATAACAAAAATAATCTCTTACGCGTTGAAGCTACTTCGCTGAATTTGATGTCAGCCAAAGCCTGGGTTACGAAAAAGGAAGCCCCAAACTACAAACTGCTCTGGGAAGACATTTCGACGAAGTGGTTCTTAACTAAGGCCGCCTTTGATGAGTGGGTTGCAAGTCCCTATACCCAATGGGGCGACATGATTCCAGTCGGATCTTTCAAACAATTTGCAATGTGGGAGCCGCTATTGAAGCCGGAAGCGAAAGATAATTGGCGTTGGAACTTTGCGGCTTCCAACAACAACATCGCAAATTCGCCTAAGTGTCTTGATGAATCCGGCCGGGCAAATATCGTTGGCCTAGTTACTACTAACGCACCAATTTATGATGGCGGAGCGCCAAGATTTAATGATGGATTCCTAGATTATAAATTGGCTGGTCTCCACAATAAGGCAGACGGATCTTTATTCATAGGCAGTTATGATTTAGTAATTCGATCAACATTCGCTCGCTGCCTTTACGGATTCACCAGCGCACCACTTCAAGCAACCGTTTCGGTTATGAGCGCCGATGGAACAACTTCAAATGTAGCAACTGAAGTCGTGCAAGAACGAGATGGCTGGATCTCTCTGGAAGCAAGAAATTTTACCTTCTCAACTCCAACCGCTCGCGTAAAATTCTCGCAAACGGCTACTGCGACAAACAAAGGTCCGACTTCAAATGAGGTCAAGAATCCCGTTACCGCTAAAAAGATTACGATTACTTGCACTAAAGGAAAATTAATTAAGAAAATCTCAGCAGTTAATCCCAAGTGTCCCGCTGGCTATAAGAAGAAGTAACTTTAGTGGGACGGGTCGGACTTGAACCGACGAGCAATTTAATACTTGCCTAGTATTGAACTAAAGTGGAAGCTTTGCCTCAATCAGTTTTTTCGCTTTAGCATCTGATAACCCGAGCATTGATAGGGCTGTTCGAATTGCCATATCCGCATCAGCCACAGTGGACTTCGGGGTGGTTAACTGATTTACGACTGAAAACAATAAGATCCCTTGAATATTTTTTGCCGCCGCCGCTGAATCTGTCGGAGTAAGTATCTTGGCTTCCCATTCCATAAATTTCTCGAGAAGTACCGTAATTACCAATTCATCTTTATCTTTAAAGTGTTTGTAGAGCGTGCTCATCGCCATGCCCGATGCCTCGGCCACCTGGTCCATCGTGGCATGAAGCCCATTTTCGGCCACAACTTCCAGGGCGGCACCCAAGGAGTCTAGAACCCGGAGGTAATAGGACTCAAGTACCCCTATGTACTAGATCTACCCCTATATAAGAGTAATATTACGATATTCATTTTAGGGGGAGATATGTCCAAATCGCGCAAGCCACGAGGCTTTTCTCTCATAGTCATTACTTTCGCATTGGTGCTTTCAACGGTACAGAACATCCCTGCCGCGAACGCAACCACGCTCACATGTGCCCAGGGCGGTGAGTGCGTTGTTGGTGATACAGGTCCAGGGGGAGGAAAAGTTTTCTACGTCGACTCAACTGGAAACGGATTCAATTGTGGGCCAACTTTGGCTGAAAAGTGTATCTACCTTGAGTACTCAAGAAGCTTGGCGGTAGGTGGCCTACCGTGGTCTATCGCTTCCTTAAACCATACCGCAATAGGAGCAACTGCTCGTGGAACTCTTACTGGAACAGGGTACAAAAATACTTTGGCTATTATCGCCCAACAGGGATCATACGATGCTGTTGCAAATAAATATGAAGCAGGTGCAGCCCAATCATTTCGTGGTGGCGGTAAAACAGATTGGTATCAACCTTCCAAAGATGAATTAACTGAGTTATATGGAAGTTTGGCACCAGACGAAAGAAATCTTGGTTTCGCTAATGCTTCAACTGAAATTGATGATGCGCACACTTGGGGAATATGGGCATCTGACGCCGGAAGTGTCATCACCAGTGGGATAAGTAAATCGGATCCAAATATCACGATTCCTATCCGCGCTTTTACCTTAGCCATTGATGGAAATTATGCCTGTCCCGATGGATCCTTTGATGTATTTCGCGGAGCAGTAACCCATCAGAGTGGTTGCACAGGTGAATTAACAATTCCTGAAGGTGTCGGGTCAATCAATAGTGGTGTATTTCGAGACTCGCTTATAACTAAAATCAATTTTCCAAGCACACTTACCAGTATTGGCAATAATTCCTTTCAGAGTAGCCACCTCAGAGAAATTAATATTCCAAATAACGTTACAAGTATTGGTCAATTTGCTTTCTTTTCCGCCGAAGATGTTATGACACTTTCGATAGGAACCGGAATTTCAGATATTCCAAGGTATGCATTTAGTGGGTTAATGCATATAATAAATTTGACGATCCCTTCCAATATTTCCTTCATAAATGAAATGGCATTTTCAAACGCTACTGCTTTGCAGAGTCTTACCCTTTCAAATGGAGTTCAATACATCGGTTATAACGCATTTTCTAATGCCGCTTCGCTAGAAAATTTGGTTATTCCAAGTTCCGTCACAGAATTGCACAATTCAAGCTTCAGCAGCCTCTCGTCGTTAAAAACTTTGCGAATCCTGAGTACGGGCATTGACTATCTTGGTGACGAAGATTCTATTTTCGGTGGCGCCGGATCATTAACGTGTTTCACAAATTTAAGTAACTTAAGAACGGTTGTTTCTCTTGATCTTCCACTGGGTCTTCCTCTTGGGCTTCCGACATGCAGTACCACTTCAGCGCCAGATGCTCCAGTAATTTCTACCCTTACAGGTGGAGATAGACAACTTCGAATTGCATTTACGATCGCATCTGATGGGGGAGAAACGGTTGACCTGATTCAATATTCAATTGATTCCGGCGCAACCTGGGTTAGTGCTTCAGGAACAACATCACCAATAGATATTTCTTCATTATCTGTGGGCACTTCATATACATTACAAATACGTGCACATAACTCAGTAGGAAATAGCTCCGGCTCAAATCTAAAAACGGCGAGCACCACAGGATCAACTTCGGCTGATCGTGATGCCGCGGCAGCAGCAGCAGCAGCAAGAGAAGCAGCTCGCAAGGCTGCGATTGAAAAAGCACGCATAAACTTATTGCAAGAGATTAAAGACAATAAACCATTATTTATTAATAGCTATTTGTCAGCAGACTTTGAAATACCTTCAACTCGAGCACTCGAACGTATCAATCTTGCAGTGCAAGCTATGCAGGCTAAAACACCAGATAAGCAACTCTCCCTTGATGTGGTTAAGGCTGAAGTGCTGAAAGAAACGGTTATTGACCGACTGGCAAAACCGGAGACTAAAAAGTCGGTTATCTCTGCAGAACTGATTGAAGTGGGTTTATTGGAAAATAACTATTCGAATAAGACCAGCGTCATGCTAGCAATTCGAAATTCGCCATCTTCGGAGCTTGATAGCTTCGAAAAAGTTCAAAAAGTAATCGCCGCCCAAAAGGCCGTGGTTCAGGCACGCAAAGCGCGATACGCAGAAATAGTTTCGCGCATCAATGCGCGAGCGGCAAAGATCACAAAATAAGTGGGACGGGTCGGACTTGAACCGACGACGACCGAATTATGAGTTCGGGGCTCTAACCAACTGAGCTACCGTCCCTGGTGGGGTTGATGGAACTTTACTGTATTTAAAGCCCGGCCTTTCCAAGCAGTTGATTTAAATGTTCTAGGTGATGATCTGCATGCGGCAATTCTTCGCGTGTATGTGTAGTTAAAACTCCAGCAACGATACAACCAGCATCTTTAGCTGATGTAACACCTCCGGGTGCATCTTCAATTGCCCAACAAAGATCAGTTTGAAGGCCTAGGCGATCTGCTCCGAGAATGAATGGTTCTGGAAAAGGCTTGCCACGACTTACTTGATCGAAGGTAACTGAATTTGCGGGCATCGGAATTTTAGCGGCGCGGGTGCGAGCAATGGCTAAATCAGTTGTGCAAGATGTAACGATCGTCCAAGGAATTTCGCGATCAGTTAACTCAGCAAGAAGTTCTAGCGCACCAGGAACAGCATCTGTTCCATCGACATCTTCAATCTCTAAATCAGTTACGCGTTTTACCCATCTTTGAATTTCGGCTTCGTCTCGTCCGACCAATACTTTTCTTAAGGTTTGTTCTGCTGGAATACCGTGATGGCCGGCAAGTGCTTCAAGGGGAATTCCTGCTTCATTTGCCATGGTGACCCACGAGTGAACTACTGAATCTTGAGAATTGATTAAGGTGCCATCGAGATCAAAGAGAAATCCAATTTTTTTCATTACTTACCTTTCGGATCGCGTTGCATTCCGCGACGACCCCAGAACTCCCACATACCCATGACGCTTAAGACAAGTGCGAATCCAAAGAGTAAATCCTCGGCTGGTGCGGAGAAAATGCGTAGGCCCACGATCGCATCAGGGTTATACATAACGATATTTTTTGAAGTTAGCCACCAATTGGTTAGCAATTGGAAGGGCAAGATAATTGCGTAAGAAGTCCAAAAAGCTGGTCTGGTAAGTAACGAGTTTTTAAAGAGGAAGAGATCTGCCATAACTGCAATGGCAAATGCA
>WLQO01000053.1 GCA_009698295.1 Actinomycetota bacterium
ATTTCAGGTGGTCGAGTCATAGTTCGCCCTGACGAACGCGCTACTTTCCCATCGCATCAGAATGTGATCGCCGGAAACGTCATTGGTTACGGTGCAACATCAGGTGAGATATTTATCCGCGGACTGGTGGGAGAAAGATTCTGCGTCCGCAATTCTGGAGCAACCGCCGTTGTAGAAGGCGTTGGCGATCATGGATGTGAATATATGACAGGCGGAACAGTCGTCGTATTAGGCAGTACGGGCCGCAACTTTGCAGCTGGCATGTCCGGTGGTCGCGCATTCATACTTGATTTAAATCCAGCACAAGTAAATACCGAGATGGTTGATATCTTGGCAGTTCCTGAAGATCAAAAAGAGAGTCTTAAATCTATAGTCTCAGATTTCCATACCGAGACAGGTTCGCAAATTGCTGCGGAACTTCTTAAGGATTGGAGCGCTGCTATAACTCGCATCTCCTTAATCATGCCGCGCGATTATGCACGTGTCCTCGCTGCAATTGAACGCGCGACAAAAGATGGTCTTCCAATTGATCAATACGTGATGGAGGTTGCAGCAAATGGCTGATCCAAAGGGATTTTTAACTACGCCACGCGAGATGCCGAAGCGCCGTCCAGTAGATGTGCGCATCCTAGATTGGCATGAAGTTTATGAACCACAGAGTATGGAGCACCTGCAAAAGCAAGCAGGGCGTTGTATGGATTGCGGCATACCTTTCTGCCACGAGGGATGCCCACTCGGAAACTTAATTCCTGAGTGGAATGATTTGATGTGGCGTGGCGATAAAGATGAAGCGATTGCTCGACTTCATGCCACAAATAATTTTCCAGAATTCACTGGTCGCTTATGTCCAGCGCCATGCGAAACAGCATGCGTAGTCGGAATCAACGCAGATGCAGTAACTATCAAGCAGGTAGAACTGCGCACAATTGAAGAAGCTTTCGGTGCCGGAAATGTGAAACCGACTCCGCCTGATCGTTTGACCGGTAAGACCGTGGCAGTTATTGGTTCCGGTCCCGCGGGATTGGCAGCTGCGCAGCAGTTAACCCGTGCTGGACATACCGTGGCGGTTTTTGAACGCGCCGATAAAATTGGTGGACTGCTGCGCTACGGAATTCCAGAATTCAAAATGGAGAAGAGCGTGCTGGATCGCCGACTCAACCAGATGGAGAAAGAGGGAACACGTTTTCGTCCGGGTGTAAATGTTGGTGTTGAAGTAACCGGCGCAGACCTGCGCAGAAAGTATGACGCAATCGTTCTTGCAGTCGGTGCAACCCAATGGCGCGATCTTCCAATCAAGGGACGTGAGAATAAAGGTATTTACCAAGCGATGGAGTTTCTGCCTTGGGGCAATAAGCAAGCTCTCGGTGAAATTACCAATCCAGATATAAATGTCGCTGGCAAACATGTTGTTATTTTGGGTGGGGGAGACACTGGAGCAGATTGTCTTGGTACTTCTGTTCGCCAAGGCGCTGCGAGCGTTACTCAATTAGAAATCATGCCGCGACCATCTGAAGAACGTCCGAGCGGGCAACCATGGCCTACTTACCCAATGATCTATCGAGTCTCTTCTGCACATGAAGAGCTAGATAATCGCGTCTTCGCTGTGAGTACTGAAGAATTTATTGGTGACGGCCACGGAAATCTCAAAGCGTTAAAGATTGTTGAAACAAAATTTGCTAATGGAAAGTTCGAACCAGTCCCTGGTACAGAGAAAGAAATTCCGGCTGATTTCGTTTTCTTAGCAATGGGCTTCACTGGTCCTGAAAAATCGGAGATTCTTACCCAACTAGAAGTAGATTTTGATGATCGCGGAAATATCAAACGCGATGAGAATTATCAGAGCAGCGTTGAAGGAATATTCGTCGCTGGCGATGCTGGTCGCGGTCAGTCTCTAATTGTTTGGGCGATCGCTGAAGGCCGCAGCGCAGCGGCTGGAGTCGATAAATACCTCGAAGGCGAAACCCAATTACCTGCACCAATTGAGCCAACTGACCGCTCATTAATGGTTTAAGGTAGCCACATGCGTCGCGCGAAAATTGTTTGCACAATGGGTCCAGCAGTCGAATCTCCCGAGAAAGTTCGTGAGCTAATTGCCGCTGGAATGAATATGGCCCGTCTCAATCTTTCACACGGTGGTTATCCAGAACATCAAGCGCGACTAGATCAAGTTCGCCTGGCGGCGAAAGAAGCTGGCGTACCAGTTGCAATTTTAGTTGACCTACAAGGTCCGAAGATTCGCTTAGCGCGTTTTAAAGCTGGTCCACATGATCTCGCGCGCGGAGACATCTTCACGATTACTACTGATGATGTTGAAGGTACAAAGGAACGCGTTGGTACGACCTACAAGGGTCTTCCAGGAGATTGCAAACCTGGCGATCGCATCTTGATTGATGACGGAAAAGTTACCGTTGAGGTCACAGAGGTTAAGGGCAATGATGTTGTCACGAAGGTCATCGAACCTGGAGCCGTCAGCAACAATAAGGGCATTAACTTGCCAGGCGTCGCAGTTTCAGTTCCAGCGCTCTCTGAAAAGGATATGGATGATTTGCGCTGGGGCTTAAACGCTGGCGCGGATTTCATTGCCCTCTCATTCGTCCGTAGCGCAGAAGATATTGTTGATGTCCATCGCATCATGGATGAAGTTGGAATTCGTATCCCAGTAATCGCGAAGATTGAAAAACCTCAAGCGGTTGAGAATTTGCAAGAGATCGTAAATGCCTTTGATGGCATCATGGTGGCGCGCGGTGACCTCGGCGTTGAACTCCCAATAGAAGAGGTACCACTGGTACAAAAGCATTGCATCGAGCTGGCCCGCGAAGCAGCCAAACCAGTGATTGTGGCAACCCAAATGTTGGATTCAATGATCACAAATTCCCGTCCAACCCGCGCTGAAGCCACTGACTGCGCAAATGCTGTTTTAGATGGCGCTGATGCTTTGATGTTATCGGGCGAAACTTCAGTTGGAGATTTTGCAATAGAAGCGGTTCAAACTATGGCGCGCATTATTAGCCATACCGAACAAGGCGGAATGGAGATGATCCGCCCAATGAGATCTGCTCCAAAGACTAAAGGTGGCGCTATTACTAAAGCTGCTACCGAAGTTGGCGCAATTGTCGGTGCTAAATACTTGGTTACCTTCACTCAATCTGGCGACTCAGCGCGACGCACTGCACGTTTGCGTTCACCAATTCCAATCTTGGCGTTTACGCCAGAAGTTGGAACTTATAACCGAATGGCCCTTGATTGGGGAGTGGAGCCAGAGTTAACTCCGATGGTGAAGCACACCGATGAGATGGTGATGCAGGCCGATACCTTGTTATTGAATTCTAAACGCTGCAAAGAAGGCGAGTTAGTTGTTATCGTCGCTGGCTCACCTCCTGGAATTCCAGGCTCAACCAATGCGATGCGTGTGCATCGCGTGGGTGATGCAGTGGGTGGCGCTGCTCCTGCTTACCGTTAAGATTTGCCTGCGAGCCTCGGTACTCCAACGGTAGAGAGGGCAGTCTCAAACACTGCATAGTGTCGGTTCGAATCCGACTCGAGGCACATGGATACAACCCCTAACGCTGCTGCATCACGGATCAGAATTCTGGTTGCCGAAGATGAGGCGCTGATCCGTATGGATCTCGTTGAGATGTTGGGTGAAGCAGGTTATGAAGTTGTCGCTGAAGCATCCGATGGTGAGCAAGCAATTGAATTAGCAAAGTTACATAAACCAGATTTAGCAATCCTTGATGTAAAGATGCCGATCCTTGATGGAATTTCTGCAGCAGAAAAGATTATTGCTATCGCACCAGTTTTAATGCTGACCGCTTTTTCGCAACGCGAACTTGTCGAACGCGCGCGCGATGCCGGCGTCATGGCTTATGTTGTAAAACCATTTTCAATTGGAGATCTTGTTCCGGCAATTGAAATTGCAATCAGTAGGCATTTGCAGATGCGAACACTTGCTGATGAAGTTGCCGATCTGCACGAACGTTTAGAGACAAGAAAGCTAATCGATCGTGCAAAAGGAATATTGATGCAAGCGTTAAATCTCGCTGAACCAGAAGCGTTCTCTTGGATTCAGCGAGCCGCTATGGACCGTCGGCTAACGATGAAGGAGGTGGCCCAAGCGGTCATCTCCCCAGATGCCGTTCCTGGGCGATAGCCCATTTCTCACACGAGAACGTAACCAAACCTTAATAAATCCACGCTCAACCAGAGGTTGATAGATCCTGCCACCGCCTTTAGACTTTCAGCCTCCCTGTCCCGGGACACATGCAATAAAAAACAGGAAGGCAATACATGAACAAGAAGATCAAAGCTTCTGCTGCGATCGTTGCCGCATTCGCGCTTTCATTTGGCGCATTTGCAACAACATCTGCATCAGCTGCAACAACAGTAAAGATCGCTTACCAAGGTCCACTAACTGGTCCTGAAGCGCAGACAGGTACAGATTCAATCCGTGGCGTTAAGCTTGCACTCAAGCTTTACAACGCAACAAATCCGGCCGTAAAAGTTGAACTATTTAACGGTGGAGACGACCAGGGCGATGACGCACAGGGCGGAACAGTTGGAGCCGGTATTGCAGCAGATGATGCCGTAATCGGAGTTCTTACTGCTTACTCAGGTCCAACAATTGCAGCACTTCCAAGCTACAAGGCAAAGGGAATTGCAATCGTTTCACCTTCAGCAACCCGTGCATGCCTAACTGATCCAACAAATGCTTGCTACGGTGCACCTGTATTCCACCGCATCGTTTCAAACGATGATCTACAAGGACCAGCTCTTGCTCGCGTAGCGACAAATGGAGTTAAGGATCCAACAGTATTCATCGTTGATGATCAATCTTCATACTCAGTTGGTCTTACAGCTGCTGTTAAGAAGGCTCTAGGAACTGCATACGAAGCTGGCGATTCTGCTGCTAAGGGTGCTGTTTCAGATTTCTCAGCAACAATTGCAAAGATCAAGCAGACAAAGTCAAACGTAGTTATCTACACCGGTTACTATGCAGATGGCGCTAAATTCCTTAAGCAACTTCGCGACAAGGGATACAAGGGCGTTTACGCTGCAGGCGACGGAGTTCTTAACTCACAGTTCCCTAAGCTAGCTGGCAAGAAGCAATCAGAAGGTGCACGTTTGACAGCACCAACAGTTCCTCTAGATGTAGCATCACCAAAGATTTACGCTGCATTCAAGAAGGAATTCAAAGCTGAGCCAGGCGTTTATTCAACTGAGTCATTTGACGCTACAAATATCTTCCTCCAGGCCATCAAGGCTGGAAAGACAACCCGTGCAGATATGCTTGCCTACTTGAATTCATCTTCATTTAGCTACAAGAACACTGCCGGAATCACAATCAAGTTCCAGGCATCAGGCGATCTATCAGGCTCAGGCTTGATGAACCAGTTCGTTGTGAAGTCAGGAACAATCAAGCTCAACGGCAAGGCGTAATTAAGTAAAAATTCTTGGCCCTGGTCTTCGGATCAGGGCCAAGAATTTTCTTTTTCTGGTGTATTTTACGTGCAAGATTTAAGTTAAAGGAGACCAAGTGGATTTTTCAATCCTTACCGATCAATTTGCATCGTTAACATTCGATGGGATTGCGCTTGGTTTTATCTATGTACTTATCGCACTTGGCTACACGATGGTTTATGGCGTTCTCCGCCTAATCAACTTTGCAAATTCTGAAGTATTTATGCTCGGCAGTTTCACCACAATTTTAGTTGCAACCAAACTCTTCCATCACACAATTGAATCCGATCCGCTGACCGGCTTTAAATTGGTTTACACAATGCTGGCGATGCTGATCGGTTCGATGATTGTCTCAGGAGTCGTGAGCGTTCTTATTGAAATCGTCGCATATCGTCGCTTGCGCGCGCGCACATCTAATCGCCTCACATCACTTATCTCTGCAATTGGTGTTTCGATTGTTCTCTCTGAAGCAGTCCGTATGGCGACAAGTTCTGCTCCAATGGGTTCTCCACGATTGCTGGATAAAATCACGTTGGTAACCATTTGGGGCGCAGATATTCGTGTCGATACTTTATTGGTTATCGTATTCGCAATCATCCTGTTGATCACCCTTGACCTATTCGTGAATAAGACCCGCCTTGGTAAAGGTATTCGTGCCGTATCAATGGATTACGACACCTCACGCTTGATGGGAATCAATTTAAATAAGATTATTTCGACTACCTTCTTAATCGGTGGTCTCGGAACAGGCGCAGCAGCTTTCTTCTACATAACCGTTTATGAGATGACAAGATTTAGCATTGGTTTCGAACTTGGGCTAGCCGCATTTACCGCTGCCGTGCTCGGTGGAATCGGAAATATCCGTGGTGCATTCGCGGGTGGTATCGCACTTGGACTCATTGAAATGTATGCGTCTGCAGTACTAGGTACCCAGTGGCGCTCAATTACTGCCTTCGTAATTCTAATTCTTGTCTTACTGTTCAAACCGAATGGCATATTCGGTGAATCACTGCAGCAGGCGAGGGTATAAAGATGTCATTTAACTTACGCGATTGGGGCGCAAATCTTTGGGCCAATGCCAATAAATGGCAGCGTTACGTTATCGCTGGCTTCATCGTCGTCGGCGCCTTCTCTCTGCCTTTACTTGAAGGAACTTTCTTCAATACGCCATCTACCCCATTTGTGAGCGTTCTGTTCTACCCAATTGGTGTCTATGTTCTTATGGCGCTGGGCTTAAATGTCGTAGTCGGAAAGAGTGGATTACTCGACCTTGGTTACGTTGCCTTTTATGCAGTCGGAGCCTACACAGCCGGAATTTTGAGCATGCATACCAAGTTAAATACTTGGGAGATTCTCCCAATTGGTATCGCCTTAGCAATGTTGTCGGGGTTAGTTCTGGGCGCGGCAGTCTTGCGGCTACGAGGTGATTACTTAGCGATCGTAACTCTCGGCTTTGGAGAGATCATCCGAATAACAGCGCTTAATACAAAGTCCGTTGGCGGCGCAAATGGAATTACAAATATCCCAAACCCACCAACGACTTTAGGATTTAAATTCGATCTCGACCATCCCCGAAATTATTATTGGGCAGTTTTAATTTTAATTATGATTACAATTTTAATCGTTCGCGCCCTTTCAATTCGTCGCCCAGGTCGTGCTTGGGAGGCTATCCGACAAGATGAAGATGTTGCAGAACTGATGGGCGTAAATACCTACAAGTACAAACTATGGGCATTTATCTTTGGCGCATCAGTTGGTGGTGCTGGAGGAGTCCTCTTTGCCTCTAAGGCGATGTTTATCGCGCCAAATATCTTTACTTACAACATTTCCATTTTGATCTTAGCTTTCGTAGTCTTCGGTGGAATGGGAAATATCTGGGGAGTTGTTTTCGGGGCTGTAGTCCTCTCGTACATTCCAGAGAAGATTCGTTTTATCTCTAATGCGCGCATGCTTCTCTTTGGATTGGTTCTTATCATCATGATGAACCTTCGCCCAGATGGCTTACTTCCACGTAAGAAACGCGAAAAGATCGGTGTTGCGGGAGGTAAGTCAAAATGAGTACTCAACCAGTTTTAGAACTTAAAAATGTAACTATGCAATTTGGTGGCGTAAAAGCGCTTAACCAAGTTAATTTACAAGTAAACAAGGGCGAGATTTGTGCGCTTATCGGTCCAAACGGCGCCGGCAAGACGACTGTCTTCAACGTGGTTACAGGCGTTTACCAACCTACCCAAGGCGAGATTCTTTTCAATGGCAAGAGCCTTAAAGGTATGAATCGTCACAATATTACAAAGACCGGAATCGCTCGTACCTTTCAAAA
>WLQO01000054.1 GCA_009698295.1 Actinomycetota bacterium
CAGATAGAAATGCACCGGTCATATTTACATCGAGCGTTCGCTGCCAAGTTTCTAAAGTTACATCGCCGATCTTGGAATCACTGCCAACTAGCTGCACGCCCGCGGAAACAATAATTGCATCTAGCTTATTTATTTGCCCAAAAGCGTTCTTAACTGAGCTCTCATCAACTAAATCGACTTTGATAAAGGTAGATCTTTGATCTGCGGGCTGAGCAGAATCTAAGTTGTATACCTTCGCACCTTCTTCAAGTAAGCCATGGGCTAAGGCAGAGCCGATTCCACCTGAACCGCCGGTGATCGCTACGTTATATCCGCTTAGCTTCATACTTTTAATCCTATCGATTTACGTAAGAACGCCACACTTTCGCTCGCCCAAGCATCTTCCAGCGCAACTGTTGCGGAGTAACTCTCTTGGCGCGGAGTCCAGAGTTCGATAACTGCGGTTATATCGCGATTGCTTCCACCAACTGCTGCGATGACTTCCTCCACATCTAATCGCCCTTTACCAAGTGCGGTACCTCGCACCGTAAATCCCATTTGGCCATTGGTACGAATTATTTCAAAATCTTTCATATGAACATTGATCGCGCGGGGCGCAAGCGCTGGGACAACAGTATTTGGCGCTTCCACAGCACCTAAGGAATTTACGGTATCTAAACAGATACCCACCCAATCTGAGCCAATACGATCGATAATCTCGTTAAATTCTGCACACGTTAAACGATCGTGATTTTCAATCGCTAATTTGATATTTGCGGATTTGAATTTGGGAGCAAAAGGTCGCAGTAATTCGCAAATTTCTGCGATATCTGGTTCGTGATCTTTGCTATCAATTACCACACGCAAAATCGGTGATCCTAAAATCTGGGCGATCGCCAAGAAACGTTCTATATTTTCTTTTTTAATTCCGCGCGTGCCAACTTCTAACGCAATGCCAAAAGCATCGGCAGCGCTCTTTAAACTCTGTAAAACTTCTTCGCTTAAGCGCCCGATCGGTAAGTTATCGGCAATTTGCAGCACATCGGCGCCGAGTACGTGTGCTTTTTCCAAAAGTTGAAAGGCGTCCATCTCCAATGGATGATCGGATTCAATACCGCCAATCGCCCAAGGAAAGGTGAAGCTAGAAACGCCAAGTTTCATCTTGAAATTTACTTATCCCCACCGGTGATTTGTTTAACGCTAGCCAGAACATTTTCTGGTTCGAAAATTGCGGCCCAATCATCACGGAAGAGCGAGCCCTGCGCATTCTTAAGCGCCATCAGCGCCCCATCAGATAATTTCCAATTTAACTCTTCAAATAAAAGAGCGATACTTATTTGCAAATGTCCCATACAGAAATCTTTTGCTGCAGCTTCCGGTACGCCAAGATCAATTACTTTCTGCAGCCCTTGAGTAATAACCTCAACACAGCCATTAATTAAAGTTTCACTTAAAGCTGGCTCAAGCAAAGCCATTTGCTGAACTGTAATTCGGTGGCTGGCGCTGATAGGTGCAAACATTTCAGTTGCGATGGTTTCAACCAAATCGGCTTCTTCCTCAGTACCCCAAGCGATAGCAAATACAAGCGCCTGAGTAGCTAGCCCACCGCCCCAATAATCACGTCGAGCTGCAGGATCAGTTTCACCAAGCAAGCTAAATACAGGCGGATGAGTTGGGTGGCAGACAAAGCAGCTAATGTCTTCACGCTTTTTAACACGGCTAGCAGCAATAGCTGCAGGATCTAAAAATAGAATCTTTGTTCCGGGGTCTAATTTTGGGACAACTTCATCTGATATCTGTCGCACTAAAGCATCAGGGGTTGTGAAAATTACAACATCCGTTCCTTTAAGTGCATCATCCAATTCCATAACCTGTAAACCGGCTTCACGGATTCGGGCTTGTCCCGCTTCAGACTTTTCAACAAAGCGAAGTTGGTACTTATTAGTCTCAAGAAGTGGTTTGGTAATTCGGTTACCCATCTTGCCGCCCGCGCCAAGAATCGTTACAACAGTCATCAGAACTCCAATAGTTAATATGTTTTAAGATTTCGAACTCTAGCAGTCACAATATGTACTGCGGTAGGCTCTTCGGGTGCCAGAGTCCGCAGCTAATAATTTTGCTAATAAATATGTAATTGGCGTTGATTACGGAACTCTCTCAGGTCGCGCTCTTTTAGTGCGAGTCTCAGACGGTGCAGAAATTGCCACTTCTGTATATGAATATCCACATTCTGTGATTGAAGAACTGCTTCCAACATCAGGTGCGAAACTTCCACCTGATTGGGCGCTGCAAGTACCTGCAGACTATGTAGCTGTATTGAAAGTTACCGTCCCAGCGGTGTTAAAAGAGTCTGGAATTTCACCTGAATCAGTGATTGGAATTACTACCGATTTCACCGCGTGTACTGTCTTGCCGGTTAAATCCAATGGCACGCCTTTATCTGAACTTCCCGAATTTTCTGATAACCCGCATGCCTATGTGAAATTATGGAAACACCATTCAGCGCAACCACATGCTGACCGCATAAATGAATTTGCTCATGCAAGGAAAGAAACTTGGATATCTAGATATGGCGGGAAAATCTCATCCGAATGGGAATTTGCCAAAGCGCTACAACTTTTGGAAGAAGCGCCAGAAGTTTATGAGGCTATGGATAAATGGGTGGAAGCTGCTGATTGGATCATCTGGCAGCTTTGCGGAAAGTATGTGCGCAATATTTGTACCGCGGGATATAAAGGTATTTATCAAGATGGAAAATATCCAAGTAAGCAATTCCTTGCCGCGCTAAATCCAAAGTTTGAAAATTTCATTTCAGAAAAACTCGAACATGAACTTGGACAGCTTGGTGCGGTTGCAGGAACGCTAACTGCCGAAGCTGCAGAATGGACGGGACTTAAAGAAGGAATCGCAGTTGCCGTAGGTAATGTCGATGCCCATGTAACAGCGGCTGCGGCGAATGCAGTTAATCCAGGACAAATGGTTGCGATTATGGGCACGTCTACTTGCCACGTAATGGTTTCGGAGAAATTTGCCGAAGTACCTGGCATGTGCGGAGTAGTTGATGGCGGAATAATTTCGGGTTCACTCGGTTATGAAGCTGGACAATCCGGCGTCGGCGATATCTTTGCTTGGTTTGCAAATAGTTACGCGCCTGCCGAATACACCGCAGCGGCTGCTGCCAAAGGCGTAGATATTCATACTTATCTATCTCAATTAGCCAGCGCACAAGCAGTTGGTGCACATGGCTTGGTTGCCCTTGATTGGCAGAGCGGAAATCGCTCTACCTTGGTAGACCATCAACTTTCTGGGCTAATCATGGGGCTGACGCTTTCAACAAAACCAGAGGAAATTTATCGAGCGATCGTTGAATCAACTGCATATGGTGCTCGCAAGATTGTGCAAACCTTTAACGAATCTGGCGTGCCGGTAAAAGAGTTCATTGCGGCCGGCGGTTTGATTAAAAATAACTTTGTAATGCAGATCTATGCCGACGTTTTAAATATGCCAATCACAATCATCAAATCGGCTCAAGGCCCAGCCCTTGGCTCGGCCATTCATGCGGCAGTTGCTGCAGGTGTATATAAAGATGTGCAGGCCGCAGCTGCGGCAATGGGTGGCGTCGCTCAAGAGCGGTACCAACCAAATCCAGCGAATGTAAAGGTATATGACGAGCTTTATAAGCTTTACAACGAACTTTACGAAAGTTTCGGCCACAATGGTGCAATGCATTCACTGCGTGCGATACGAGATCGTGCCCTGATTGGATCGGTAAATTAATAATGGCAAATAAAGAAGAGCTGCAAAATAAAGTTTGCAAGCTAAATATTGATCTGCAGCGATACGGATTAGTTGCGTGGACCGCCGGAAACGTGTCAGAGCGTATGTCTGATGGAAAAAGTTTTATGATCAAACCAAGTGGCGTTAGCTACGAAGATTTAAAGCCATCTCAAATGATAATTTGTGATTTAGATGGCAAAGTAATTGAAGGCGAACTTTCTCCATCGAGCGACACATTTACTCATGCATATATTTACCGACATATGCCAGAAGTTGGCGGCGTAGTGCATACACATTCAAATTACGCAGCTGCCTGGAGCGCAATCCATAGCGCAATTCCATGCGCGCTAACTGCTATGGCAGATGAATTTGGAGGCGAAATTCCGCTCGGACCTTTTGCGCTAATCGGTAATGATGCAATTGGAAAAGGTGTTGTTGAAACACTTACTGGACACCGATCATCAGCAGTAATCATGAAGAACCATGGAGTATTTTCAATCGGCAAAGATGCCACAGCAGCAGTCAAATCTGCAGTTATGTGTGAAGATGTAGCAAAGACAACTTGGATCGCAAAAACGCTGGGACCTCTGCAATTAATTGACCAGGCAAGCATCGATAAGTTGTATGACAGATATCAAAATATCTATGGGCAGCGCGGCAATTAAGCCTATTTATCTCTGAATTTCAGTTGCTGTAATGATTGTGGGAAGATTGGCCAATGGCAAACGATGAACGTTTAACCCTCTCTGTCGACTGCGGTGGACTCTTTCTAAAGAGCTGCGTACTCGATGAATCGGGAACAATGCATTCAAAGCCGGGGCGTATAGAAACTCCATACCCGCTTTCACCACAACGTTTCATAGATACGATGAAAGCGATTTCGGATTCTTTGCCAACCGCTTATCGCGCCACAATCGGCATGCCCGGCATGGTTCGCCACGGTGTGGTTATTTCAACTCCGCACTACATGACAAAGAGTGGTCCACGCACACGTATAGATCCTGAACTCCAAGAACAATGGAGTGGATTTGATATGCAGAATGCGCTGACCAAGCGCTTAGAAATGCCAACCCGAGTTTTAAATGATGCTGAAGTTCACGGCGCAGGAATTATTTCTGGTTCTGGCTATGAAGTTGTAATCACTCTCGGCACAGGACTTGGATTCGCAATTTTCTATGGCGGATCACTTTCGCCACATATTGAGTTTTCTCATGCCCCTGTACGCCGCGCGACAACTTATGACACTTGGATTGGTGAGCATGAACGTCGTCGACTCGGAAATGCTTTCTGGTCACGCCGTATTCGCGCAATGGTCGATGAACTACGTCCAGTATTTATGTGGGATCGCCTTTACATAGGTGGTGGAAATGCCCGCTGTATTCGTCAGGCAGATTTAGACCGAATGGGCGATGAAGTTGTTATCGTTCCAAACGCCGCTGGAGTCGCTGGTGGAGTCCGCGCCTGGTCTTTAGAACAATATAAGTAATTACTTAACTTTTAACTGAAATTTTCCTGCAGCGATACCAGCAAATTCAGCAGCCCCAGTGGCTCCGGCTTCAGTCGCATCTGAAACTCGGTAATTACCAAATTGTTTCTCTTTCGCAAAAGCAATAACTGGATTCTTTATCCAACCACCTGCAATAACAACGTTTTCTGCTTTGCCAGTGTATTTCTCCATTAGCGCAATCATTTGTGCCGAGTCATCGACTAAATGTTCAACGGTTGCGCGAAAAAGCGCAGCGGGTGAAACTGCGTCATCTAAATTAGTAATTGAAAGCCCGTGATAATCGTTTACTACTCGCATCGCACTCGCGTTGGGATCAACAGCAAGCGCAGATTTTCCAAGTGCAATTTTTTCATCGCGTGAAGTCATTCCTACTAAAGCGCAGGCACGTTCCAAGGTAAGCCCCGTGGGCAGCGCACCAAGAAGTGTGTAGTGGTCGGCAATTACCGAGCAACTCAGACCTACATTTGCGGCGGCTAATTCTGCAATCGCATCTCGAGTTAGAGGTGCTTTAAATGTGCGCAACAGAGCTTCGGCTGTTCCCATCGAATCAAATAGTGAGCCTTCGTTTATGGCGCCGCAGTAATACGCGGCAGTGAAATGGTCATGTCCAGCAATTGTGATAACCGCACCACGTAAATTCTCTGGCGCTTGGTTATTTACAACTCCGATTGGCTCACCTGCAACTACTAATTTCGCTAAGAAATCGCTTCCACCGCCAACCAAAGCAATTGCTTCATCCCAAGGCCGGCGCGCTTCAACATCAAAGAAACCGGTTCGGCTAACTAAAGAGAGTTCATTTACCGGTTCTGCACCAAGACAGTAGGCAACCCATTCAGGTGCTGAAAGAAAATGTTTTGCCTTTTTAGATTCAGGATAATTTTGATTTAACCAGAGAGTTTTAGAAATTGTCACAATTTCATTTAATAGCGCACCCGTGCGTGCTCGAAATTCAAAGTCGCCTAACTCTTTAATTATTGGTTCGGTGATTCCGCGGGGATCATGCCAAGCCAAACCAGGAGATAAAGGTTTACCGGCTGCATCCATTAAGACGCCAGTTTCGCTAAATCCTGTAAAACCTATCGCGATAACTTTCCCGCCTGCCAGTTCAGCAGCTTTTGAAGCAACGCCTATAACCGTTTTAGCGAGCAACAACATATCTATCTCGCTAAAGTTTTTCTCATGTTTCCATGGAGTTGGTTCGGCGTATTCAGATAAAACCTGCAGATTTAAATCGGTGGCGACCGCTTTCAGGCGCGAGGTGCCAATATCTACACCTATTAATATTTCTTGCGCCATTTATTCAGCGACTCGCGCCAACTCTGCAAGAGGTGGACGGCAGATAATGGAATTGGCCCCGGTTAGTGAATATGCACCGGCAGAGAATGGAATTACAACAGCATCACCTTTAGTTATCTCCATAGCCGGTGCGCTTGCGAAAGTGATCTCGCCACTGCCATCTAATACTAAAACGATGGCAAATCCTGCAGGAAGATCTCCACTTCCTGGGGCTAAATGAGCACGGAAATATCCATCTGATTTCAGCGGAAGAACAGTTCGCAAAGATCCACCAGAAAATTTGCCATGGATAATTAATGAATCGAATTCTGCATCAGTCAAAGGATCAAGTTTCAGCGCATCTGTGACTGTTTCAAAACCTAGCCCAAGATGTCCATCTTTAATCCCATCAACGGCAAATCCTTCCCATTCCAAGAGCGCTGACAAGTCAGTCGGCTCTTGTAGTTCTAGAACAAATATTCCAGCATCAATTGCGTGAGCAACGCCCGCCGGAACCAAAACGGCATCTCCAACACTAACTTCAGTACGTCGCAGAGATGCGAGCAGCGCTGCAGAATCTTGAGAGCGAACTAATTTTAAAAGATCTTCTTTATTCTGCTTAGACGCAAATCCCAAACCAACTCCAGAACCAGCAGGAGCTTCTAAAATAATCCAAGCTTCAGTTTTCCCGTGGTCTAAACCTAAATGCGTTTTAGCAAATGCTTTATTTGGATGATAATGAACTGGTAGGCGTTGATCTGGATCTAATAACTTCACTAAAATTTCAGTAGATAGACCAAAATTCTTTACATGATCGGCACCTAACCAGCCATCAGGGTCTGCCTTGATGGCATCGCGCAAAAGTGTGCCATCAGATAAATGTGAAAGTCCTTGTTCACCTTCGCCAAAGCGAGTGGTGATCGAACCTATCCACTCTTCGGGACGCATCGGACCGCCCGGCCCATGGCGTAGCGCGCCAATGCGATTTCCACCGCGATAAAAGTGATCAAATTGATTGGAAGGAAGTTTGGCGGGGGTAGTTGAACTCTGTGACATGGTTCTAGACTACTTGTAGGGTTAACAAATTGACCAGTGAAAATGGAGTTACTTAAATGTCTGACGTATCAATTCGCCTAAAGCGCTTATTTAATAACGGTCGCTGCTTCGATA
>WLQO01000055.1 GCA_009698295.1 Actinomycetota bacterium
GTTGGGACTAATGCAACGATAGTTTGGAACCACGGATTAACGATGGCTTGGGTGGCGTTAATGCCATTTGGGGTCGCACTGCTTGCTGAAAATCTGAATACACCAAATATGAAGTGGGGAGTTTTCTATTTTGGTATATGTCTCTTTGGACAATATTGGACCTCTGTAATTCAACGTATTGTGGTCGCCGTGCTTAAAGGCGATACTTCAATTACCTGGACAGAAGATTTCATTTTGACCGGAAAGTCGAGAGATTATCAAAATAAGGCGCTCATAATATTTACTGGATTTCCAGCCGTATTAGGAATTGTTTTTGTCTCAATTTGTCTTTTCAATCCTTGGATCGCGTTGGTCGGATATACGGTTTACATCTTTACTTCGATAGATCCCGTTAAAAGCCTTAATAGCTTATTGCCAAAGCTCACTAAAATTATTAAATAGTCCGTACCGATCTTTACTGACTTACATAAGTGGTTTGTGAGGGACTCTGAACCCCCGACCTAGTGGTTCAGAGTCCGTTAGATTTCCATCCCCCATGCCTCTCTACAGACCCTCCTTTACCTTTAATAATCTACAAGTTAAGTTATTAGGCGTAACCGATTTTCAATTGGCAGAAGTATCACTAGTTTTTCCATAGGATCCAATGGAAATTAGACGAATTGGGCTGTAAATTGATCAAATGCGCCGTGGGTTTATTGGTCTCGTTCTAACCTTGTTTGTTGGAGTCTCATTTATACCAGCCGCAGGAGTTTCTTTCCCAGATAACGCTAATGTTAAAGTAGATGAAGCTCCCTATTTAATAAGTCTTTGGACTGTAGATCCGGAAACGTACGAAAGACTAGAGAATTTTTGCTCGGGTGTATTAATTGACCAGCGAACATTCCTAACTGCCGCTCACTGTCTCATGGAGCGTAAACCTTTCGTAGTAGTCACGAGTCAATTAAATAAAAAAGATCGTGGAGAAGTTCTATCGGTCTATAACTACAAGTTACATCCTCGCTATAGCTCAAGTAATGGATTGAATGACATAGCAGTTGGCATATTAAATTTTCCATCACGATACAAGAGTCCGATTTGGGCTAACACAAAGCGGAACAGTGATTTTTCTAAGACTATTAATAAAATCGTTGGTTGGGGTTTGGATCAAAATCAAGTTGACACAGGTTTTCCAATGAGTGCCAATGTAAAAGACTTCACTAAATCTGGTCCAAAATATTTCAAAAAATTCAATTCAGCAACCCAAATCGCTGCTGGAAAATATAATAAAACTGAAAAGATTTATTCAGGTGCTTGTTTCGGCGATTCAGGCGGACCATTGATTGCAATGAATTCTGGCCAGGCGAGCGTAATTGGAATCACCGACTATATATCTTCAAAAGGATGTGACGTAGATGTACCAACAGTTTTTGCAAGAGTTAAGTACTACATACCATTTATCCAATCAACACGTGATGCTCTATTAAGTCAGTTTAAATCTGAAGGTACTAACCTCCCAGAATTAGATTCTTTGTCGCTTTTGCCCGATTCAGATTCTGTATTGCCTGGAAGTGGCAACGAAGTATCTAATTGGACTTTAGCGACACTGCAAAAAGGCGGTGGAGTAAGCGCAGAAGCAGACGTGGATTCGTTGATGTTTCAAACTTTTAAGAACAGTGGTGATGGATTTTATGATTATTCAATCAATACTTATCTTACAAATCCAATAGAGCCGTGTGTAGAAAAACAAAAAGGTTCTTGGCTGGTTCAGGTAGCTTTGGACTCACGGCAGAGAATAGATTTTGCTTTTAAGATTAATCCTGGAACTGGATGTTACGTCCCAGGCGTCACGGTTTATGATGCAGAACAAATCTTGAAAACACCGCCGGCTCAGGGAGTATGTCGTGATGTTGGGGTAAAACCATGGAGTTACTTAGAGAAAGATTCAACGACTAAAACCAAAATAGATTCTTTCTCCTTTTTCTTTGGGAAATCCTGCATTGGAACTTCCAAGAAAATATGGATAAGAATTAACCATGAAATTAATGATAGAGGGGATATTGAGCCGGGCTTAGATATGTGGGCTGGGCCATTTGCGACAGCCATCCCTTGAAACTCAAAGTAGTTTAAGTACCGTTGCGGTGAAGGATAGATGGCGGCTTAATTAGAAAAACAACAGTTAATTGGCAAGTTTTTCGCCAATTAAACTTACAAGTGGGTTGTGAGGGACTCGAACCCCCGACCCAGGCATTAAGAGTGCCTTGCTCTACCAACTGAGCTAACAACCCATTCAAACGTTCGAATGTTTGAATGCAGAGCAGACCCTATCAGGCGAACGCCGCTTGTCTAACACGCGCCATAAGGCGAAGATGGTGACATGAGTCGCTGGCAAATACGTATTTCAGTGCTCTTGGTTTTGGGCGTATCTATGGGTCAAGCACCACTTGAGGCTTCCACAAAGACAGCGGTGGCGGTATTGGAATCGCTGGCGGTAAAAGGTAGAGCGGCAAAGACGGGATTTGATCGGGCGCAATTTGGGCCGGTTTGGTCTGATGTTGATCACAATGGATGTGACACCCGAAACGATATTTTAAATCGTGATTTAACGGCGAAAGAATTTAAGTCCGGAACGCATGGTTGTGTTGTTTTATCTGGGACTTTGAGTGATCCGTATTCGGGAGAGAAGATTCCATTTGTGCGCGGGGTGGGATCCAGCATGGATGTGCAGATAGATCATGTGGTGGCTTTGTCCAATGCCTGGCAGACCGGGGCTTTCAAATTAACTTACGAAAAGCGTCTGGCGCTGGCCAATGATCCGATGAATTTATTGGCGGTTAAGGGGCGGTTAAATTCGCAGAAAGGCGATGGCGATGCGGCGACTTGGTTGCCACCGCAAAAAAATATTCGCTGTGCTTATGTTGCTCAACAAATTGTGGTGAAGGCAAAGTATGGACTTTGGGTAACACCGCCTGAAAAAGCGGCGATGGTTGCCTTGCTTGCTAAGTGTCCGGGATTTAAAGCGCCAACGAATTAAAGTGCGTCTGCTCCGCGCTCGCCGGTGCGGACTCGGACGACAGTTTCAACTGGTGTAACCCAGATCTTGCCATCGCCAATTGATCCGGTGTTTGCGGTGTTAGCAATAATGTCGACCAGATTTGCTGCGTCTGCATCATCGGCAAGTAGCTCTATGCGCACCTTGGGAATGAAATCCACGGTGTATTCAGCGCCACGATAAATTTCGGTGTGTCCCTTTTGGCGACCAAAGCCGCGAGTTTCAGAAACGGTCATGCCGTGCACGCCAGCGGCTTGCAACGCCACTTTGATGTCATCGACTTTGGCGGGCTTTACGATTGCGGTGATTAACTTCATTTTCTTCTCGCTTCTCTTGTTTGAACTCTAGTACCGGTTGGAGTTTCCGGTGATGTCATATGCAGATTCTGCGTGGAAAGTGGTGTCTAGGCCATTTAATTCGTCATCGCGGAATACGCGGAAGCCGATAGTTTTGCTGATCAAGGTCGCGATCAACCAAGTGGCACAGAACGAGAAGGCGGCAACTGCAATGATTGCAATTACTTGTGATTGCAACAGGTCAGTGCCGCCTTTAAAGAGCAGTCCATCTTTACCTGCAGCGTTTGCGGTCACAGTTGCGGCAACGCCAATAAATAGCATTCCGAGCAATCCGCCGACGCCGTGGACGCCAACGACATCCAGCGAATCGTCGTAACCATATTTATATTTGCGAGTTACTGCCCAAGCTGATGCGATGCCGGCTAGTAAACCAAGAACAAGTGCACCAAGCGGGTTAACGAATCCGCAAGCAGGTGTGATTGCAACTGCGCCCGCGATGGCACCTGATGCAACTCCCAATGTAGTTGCTTTGCCATCGCGTTTTTTCTCGTATGCAATCCAGGTCATCGCAGCAGCAGCTGTTGCAATTTGAGTATTGATCATTGCGGTTGCAGCAAGAGATCCAGCAGATAATGCAGAGCCTGAGTTAAATCCAAACCAACCAAACCAGAGCATTCCAGCACCAAGAAGAACTAACGGCATATTGTGTGGGCGCATTGGATCGCGTTTAAATCCATCGCGTTTTCCAAGAACTAGCGCGAGTGCAAGAGCTGCCGCACCCGAATTTATTTCAACAACTGTGCCGCCTGCGAAATCAAGGGCGCCTAACTTGTCGACGATCCAACCACCTGTCCCACCTTGTGCGGCAAATGCCCAGTGCGCAACAGGTAGATAAACCAAGGTAATCCAGACAGCAACGAATAAAACCCAGGATCCATACTTCGCACGATCGGCGATAGCACCTGAAAGAAGTGCAACGGTGATAATCGCAAAAGTTAATTGAAACATTGCAAAGGCAAGTACCGGAATCTGATGTCCTTCGGGGCCAGTTACTTGATCTAAAGTATTGGAAAGGCCTACGTGATCGAATCCGCCAATCAATCCGCCATGTGATTTGCCGAAAGCCAGCGAGTATCCATAAAGCACCCAAATAATTGTTGTCACACCGATTGCGGCAAATGACATCATCATCATATTTAGCGCGCTCTTAACGCGAACCATTCCACCGTAGAAAACCGCCAGGCCCGGAGTCATAAAGAGGACCAGGGCGGCGCTAGCTAAAACCCATGCGGTGTCGCCAGTATTTATATCAATCACAAATCACTCCGAATCTGCGAGGCCGTCAGAGTGGCTGCGCAATGGAGCAATGTTAAAGGGCGAAGTTAATGGCTTTCGTTATATCGCTTGTAAGACGCGAGAATTTCTTCTTCAGCAGCATCGTGTCCGACCCATTCGCCGCCGTGGACTTCTTTGCCTGGCTCAAGAGTCTTGTAAACCTCAAAGAAGTGCTTGATTTCATCTAATTCATAAATTGGGACATCATCTAAATCGTTGAGGCTTGATTTGCGGATATCACCGGCGGCCACGCAAAGCAGCTTGTCATCGCCACCTTTTTCATCGGTCATACGGAACATTCCGATTACGCGACAAGAAACCACACATCCTGGAAATGTTGGCTCATCTAACATAATCAGCGCATCAAGTGGATCGCCATCGTTAGATAAAGTATTTTTAACAAAGCCATAATCATGGGGAAAACGCGTTGCAGTAAAGAGCATGCGGTCTAGGCGAACTTCACCGGTTGTGTGATTGATTTCGTATTTATTGCGTGAGCCAGCTGGGATTTCAACTACTACGTCGAAGATCATAATTACCGCTCTCGTTTAGAAATATTAAAATGGAAAAACTTGGGGTGAGCGACGGGGCTCGAACCCGCGACATCCCGGACCACAACCGGGTGCTCTACCAGCTGAGCTACGCCCACCATGTGCTGATTGAAGCCATATCTTACCCGTTAACTGGAGTTACTCGTTGCCTGTAACGCTCGGGATAAAGAGAGTTGAGCGGTAATACGCCAGTTCTGCGATTGAATCTTGGATATCGCCCAAGGCGCGATGGTTGCCAGTCTTGGCGGGGGCGGCGAAATAGAGTTTGGGATACCAGCGACGTGCCAATTCTTTTATAGATGAAACATCAACAGTGCGGTAATGCAGGTATTCGCTAAGGCGCGGCATATCGCGGGAGATAAAATTGCGATCAACGCTAACTGAGTTACCCGCAAGTGGTGATTTACCTGCAACGGTTCCAGTTGTTTCTAGATACGCCAAGATCGCATCTTCGGCTTGGCTAGCAGTTACCCCATTTGGAATTTCAGTGATTAGCCCTGATGTGGTGTGCATCTGTGTGACGTACTCGTTCATTCCAGATAACTTTTCTTCCGGAGCCTTGATCACCAGATCAACGCCTTCACCAATAACGTTGAGGTCAGAATCTGTGACCAAAACCGCAATTTCGACCAAGACATCACCGACCAAGTCGAGGCCAGTCATCTCACAGTCGATCCAGATCAGGTGGGGCAGGGGTGTTGTCATGTGCGCCTGGCTGGAATCGAACCAGCGACAACTCGCTTAGAAGGCGAGTGCTCTATCCGACTGAGCTACAGGCGCCTGCAGAGGTCGATAGTTAATTGTACCGACACGAGCCACTAAGGTTTTGCCCATGGCTGAATTCATTTACACGATGAAAAAGACGCGCAAGGCGCACGGTGACAAGGTAATTCTCGATGATGTGACCCTGATGTTTTTGCCCGGCGCAAAGATCGGTGTGGTGGGGCCAAACGGCGCCGGTAAATCCACAGTTCTGCAGATCATGGCGGGGCTACAACAACCATCTAATGGTGAGGCTTATTTATCTCCTGGTTACACCGTGGGAATTTTGTTGCAAGAGCCACATTTAAATGAAGAGAAAAATGTAATTGATAACGTTAAAGAAGGTGTGGCCGAGACCGTTGCGATGCTCGATCGCTTTAATGCAATCAGCGATGAAATGTCACAACCCGATGCTGACTACGACAAGTTGTTGGCCGAGATGGGAACTCTTCAGGAGCAGTTAGATCACCGCAACGCTTGGGAACTCGATTCACTGCTTGAACAAGCGATGGATGCGCTGCGCTGTCCACCACCTGATGCTGATGTCAAAGTTCTCTCTGGTGGAGAAAAACGCCGCGTTGCTTTATGTAAATTGCTCTTAGAAGCGCCAGATTTGCTTTTGCTGGATGAACCAACAAACCACCTTGATGCCGAATCAGTTCTTTGGCTCGAACAACATTTAAATAAATATCCCGGCGCAGTTGTTGCGATCACGCACGATCGTTACTTCTTGGACAACGTTGCTCAATGGATCCTCGAACTCGATCGCGGTCGCGCTTATCCATACGAAGGAAATTACTCAACTTATCTTGAAACTAAAGCAACTCGTTTAAAGATTGAAGGACAGAAAGATGCCAAGCGAGCCAAGCGCTTAACTGAAGAACTCGAATGGGTTCGTCAAAATGCGAAAGGTCGCCAAGTTAAATCAAAGGCACGTCTGGCACGTTATGAAGAAATGGCGGCAGAAGCCGACAAGATGCGTAAGTTGGACTTTGATGAAATTCAGATTCCACCTGGACCGCGCCTCGGAAATATCGTTGTTGAAGTTGATCATTTAACTAAAGGTTTTGGCGATCGCGTCCTGATTGATGATCTCTCATTTACCCTGCCTCGCAATGGAATTGTTGGGGTTATTGGACCTAACGGTGCCGGTAAGACAACACTCTTTAAAACAATTCTGGGGTTAGAAAAAGCAGACTCTGGCAATGTAAAAATAGGAGAGACAGTAAAGATCGCCTACGTTGACCAATCACGTGGGGGGATCGATCCAACTAAATCACTTTGGGAAGTTGTCTCTGATGGTTTGGACTTCATAAAAGTTGGCCAAGTTGAAATGCCATCTCGCGCATACGTTTCTGCCTTTGGTTTTAAAGGTCCTGATCAGCAGAAAAAAGCGGGCATCCTTTCTGGTGGTGAACGAAACCGTTTGAATTTAGCGCTCACTTTAAAGTTGGGCGGGAATTTACTTCTGCTCGATGAGCCAACAAACGATCTTGATGTTGAAACACTTGGTTCACTGGAAAATGCGCTACTTGAATTTCCGGGATGCGCAGTAGTTATTTCCCACGATCGTTGGTTCTTGGACCGCGTCGCAACACATATCTTGGCTTATGAAGGCGAATCAAACTGGTTCTGGTTTGAAGGAAACTTCGAATCGTATGAAGAAAATAAGATATCTCGTCTCGGTGCTGATGCAGCGCGTCCACACCGTGCGACCTACCGAAAGCTCA
>WLQO01000056.1 GCA_009698295.1 Actinomycetota bacterium
AGAAAGATTGGGCAGCGCGAGTAATCGAACGTTGGAATGCACGTGAAGAAAAATCTGGCGCAATTCTTCTGGATGGTTCGTTAGTTGATGAAGCTATGGTCAAGCGAGCAAAGCAAATACTTGGACTTATTTAACTCGTAACATCTCTGTGTGGCGCTGGTTTTGTTATCCCCGGCCGCACGCCATCGAATCTCAGTGGCAATCCCGGAACAGAATTAAGTTGCGTTGATTGATCTGGATACGGCAACAGAACTCCCATAGCCTGCGCCTGCAAGTCCTTCAGAAGCTCTTCTGGCTGCAGAACTTGCTCTGCTGCAACGCCGGCATCGCAGAGGATCTTGGCCCATTCAAGCGCACCCTTAGATGCAAGCCCTTTTTCGATCTCAACCTTTAAAGCTTTTGCATTTGCAACTCGATCGACGTTTTCTTTATACAACATATCGTCAATCAAGTCACTGCGACCAATTGCTGTGCAGAGCTTTGCAAAAATCACGCTGTTACCAACGCCAATACAAATATCACCATCTTTTGTTGTAAATATTCCATAAGGTGAAAAAGCAGGATGTCCGCTGCCGGATCGAATAGATGGAGTTGCAGATAGCTCAAATGCAGATAAGTGGTAGCTCACCCAAGTGGCACCAGTTTCAAAGAGAGAAGTCTCAACAAGTGAACCGACACCAGTGCGATCTCGTTTGATTATTGCGGCAAGGATTCCCATCGCAAGCCATGTGCCGGCACCGAGATCTAAGATCGAAACTCCTGCGCGAACAGGGGGGCCGGATGTTTCACCGGTTATATTCATAATTCCGGTGCGCGCTTGCAGAGTTGCATCGTATCCCGGCCATTGGGCAGAAGGGCCAGTTGAACCATAAGAAGAAAGGTTTCCAATTATTAGTTTTGGCCGCATCTTCATAAGTTGTGCCGGTTGCAATCCAAATTTCTCTAATTGTGCGGGAAGAAAATTGGTGAGAAAAACATCGCAGTCACCGAGCAACCCTTGAATTTTTGCTTGTCCCTCAGGAGTTTTCAAATCAACGGTGAGAACTTCTTTATTACGATTGACGATATGAAAATATGCAGAACGATCGCCATCACTTGGCGCCATAAATCTGGCTGGATCACCGGAGGGAGTTTCGATTTTGAGAACATCTGCACCCAAATCGCCAAGAACTGTGCCGCCCCAAGGGCCTGCAATATTTGATGTGGCATCTAAAACTTTAATGCCCGCCAGAGGGAGCTGTGAATTCATATCCATCCCTTCTTCGGCGAACTCAAAGTAGAGTAGCAAAAGCCCTCGATAACTACACATTTCTAGACAGAAAAGGCCTTTTTGCAAGAATTACACGGCATAAAGCAGGTGGAAAATTTGCGCTAATATTCGCAAGCAACTTCAAGGTATTTGCTTTTCTAGAAGTGTGCAGTGGGGCCTATAGCTCAGTCGGTAGAGCAACGGACTTTTAATCCGTGGGTCGACGGTTCGAGCCCGTCTGGGCCCACTGATGCAAATAATCTTTAATCTGGGCGTGGTATTCGGGGAATATCGCCGCGCATGATGCGTCTATACATATAAACGGATACGGCTGCAAAGAAGGGCCATTCAAAGGTGTAAACCCAGGCGCGCCAATGTCCTTCTTTGGCGCGACCAAATTCATACCAGCCAATCACTAGGCAGAGCGGAATTACTGTGCAAAGTGTTCCGATTAAAAAATACTTTTGTTTCTGAGTTAGTTGAATTAGCTCTTTCTTTATTTCTGGATTGGCATCATCTTGCACCCACTGAGGTGCTTGAAATTCTTCTTCGTTAGACACCGCTGGCTCGCTTTTCTGCCGCAATTTCAGCATCAATTTCAAGTGACTTTCGCTCTTCTGATTTGATCCAGTGATAAACGGCTAACGCCATCCAAATGGCATCGATAATCATTGCACCGGACCACATTAACGAACCACCTCTGCGCTGATCGCTGATGGTGTACATATCGTTATATAAAGAGCCCCGTGATACATATATAAAGAACCCGGTCAGAGTCTCAGGAACCATCATCAGAAATAGTGAAATCACCGACATCGCTTGCGTGACTCTACGTCCCTGATGCTTACGATCGAGTAAATTGAAATAAAAGAGGTATGGCAGAGCTATATACAGCGGTACTTCTATGTATGTATGGACCCACGGATTTTCCATTATGAAGTTATGCGGCCCAGGTAAATGCACACCAATCATTAGCGCTGCATAAAGCACCCAACTCAGCACTGGATGAGTAAACAATTTGAATAATTTATTTTCAGGCGAAAAGGAATTTGGTGTTCCAATTACCAAAAGAGGACCACTGATCATCATCAAAGTAATATGTTGAACCATGTGGAGCGAGAAATAATCCATTGCCCTTGCACCTACAGGGGTGATAACCACAGCAAAAATGGTGGCTATTCCTGAGAGGAAACTGAGACCTTGTTTATAAGTCACATCTTTGTTGCGTAAATAGAGAAATACGAGGAGAACAAGCGGAAAAGTTATCTCCGGAGCGACTTGCCATGATGTCCATACGCTCAATTGGTGGTTATGCATCTCCATAATAAATTTAGCCTAGACCCCAATTAAAAAAATAAATAGATAAATACTCGTCAGTCACTATTTATTTATAAAAGTTAGGCGTACCCTGCTGAGAATGCACTCACACTTTTCTGTGAGTATTTTTATTTCTCGGAGGAGGACCTAGATGAATAAACGGTTATTTGCCGCATTTGGCACCGTTGTTCTTGGGATTGCCGTCATAGCCGGTATCGGAACCTATGTTGCCGCGGCTAAGAACGATCCAGGCATACTTGTTGCAGACGCGGCAGGAACATATACCGCCCCCGACGGAAAGAGTTATCCGCAAGTTAAATTAAATTTAAATGTCTATCCAAATAGCGGTTTCGGTGGCCACCATGGTGCTGGCGGCGGCGCGCACCCTGACTGGGTGAGCTATGGAGCCGGCGGCCCTAATGGGGAAATTTTATCTGACGCCGTCAACGGAACTAATTTTCAG
The DNA here is from genome assembly GCA_009698295.1 of Actinomycetota bacterium. Classification (GTDB taxonomy): domain Bacteria; phylum Actinomycetota; class Actinomycetes; order Nanopelagicales; family Nanopelagicaceae; genus Planktophila. Next base: position 3,030 of record WLQO01000056.1, read on the forward strand.
GTCCCTCCGCACACTGCCGTAACAATCACAGTTTTTCAATATGACTCCGGCGAGACTTTGAATAATGATTTCTTTGCACATGTTCGCGGAACTGTCGATGGCACTGCAAAATTTGTTAAGAGCTATGACACGAAAGCTAAAGCAAATGCATCTCCAGAGACAGTAATAACCAATATCCCAGCGGACATGGTTGGTCATACATTTACGCTTCACGGTTTGTCTGACGAACAGGATCAATTATTCGTCAGCGTTCCACTAATGATGGCGATCGATGAAGAAGTTGGGGCTGCCGAAGAAGGTGCAACTGAAAGTGGATACGTACAACATCCAACAAAAACAACCTTCACATTCATCACTGGTGATGAAGGCGAATACATCTGGAATTGCGAATTTCCTTGCGGTGATGGCACGATCGCAAGATTCGGCAACGCAATGTCTGCCATGGGATACATGTCCGGCCACTTTATTGTGAAGGCATAAGGAGAAAAACATGAGCGATCTTCGTAGCCCAGGTCAAGATTACTTCCAAAGCAAATGGTGGAAACGTAAAGATGTAAAACAGGTAGTCGTAATTTGGATTATCGCCACCGCTTTAATTGGTTATTTATCCTCCAAAATTCAGGTGATAGCAATGGGAAACCCTGCTTCTGAAACTATGGAAAACGTAATTCATTTGATTACCGTATTCACCTGGGCATCTTCGCCTGTTGCCGGATTTGTTGCTGCACTTGCTTTACAAGCGCTCTCACAAAAGCGTCATCACGGTGATAATCCACCACCAGAAGCAGATCACAACATAAGCAGCTCGCCTCGAGCGACTGCTGTGTGGATAATTATTTCTGCTCTGCTCTGCTTATTTGCGCTAGTAGTTGGATTAATTGCGCTACAAAAAGATGATCAAGCACTTCTGGATAGAAGCGCAATACATGTCAACGTCACTGGGCAGCAATGGGCTTGGAACTATGACTATCCAGGCAGCACCGGAGTTAGATCAAATGTATTGCACTTACCTGTTGATCAACCTGTTGTTTTTCATGTTACGAGCAAAGATGTAAAGCACTCATTCTGGGTTGTTCAAATGGGTGTAAAAATCGATGCTAACCCGGGTTACGTGACACAGACAGCAGTTACTCCTAATGAAATTGGAACCTTCGATATCAGATGTGCCGAGCTCTGCGGACTCTTGCATGCTTACATGCAAAATAAAGTGATCGTCGAAAGTAAAGCTGATTATGAAAAATGGCTGGCTAGCCAACCAGATACCGGGCATACGACCTGGACAGCAGAAGGAGCGATCGAATAATGACTACTCTCTTAAATAAAACTAATAAGAAAGCTCTGATCGAAAGATTAAATATCTTTACCGCTTTCGCACTCGGTGCTCTAGCTGCCATTGTTGTTTGGCGCCTGTCGCTCGCTTTTCTGCCAGCTGATTCAGAATCGGCACCACTATTTACGCGCGAAGATAAAATCACACTTCTCTCAATGATCGCTTGGTTCGTAGGCTTTATGACTGGCATCGGCGCACTAATCGGCCCGTTTCGCTGGGTGCAAGGCAAGGATCTAACGCATGAAGAAAATATGTTTTATGCTGGTAAAGATTTAGGCGTAAAACGTTATTTCAGATATACAACTGACCATAAAGTTGTCGGTATTCAATATTTAGTAATAACTATGGTGATATTTGGCATTGGCGGAATTCTTGCCATGCTGATTAGAACAAATCTGGGAACACCAGGCGGCGGTTGGATTCATCCGCAGGCATACAACTCAATTGTTGGAACTCACGGAATCATCATGATCGTTGGAACGATCATCATGGTGACCGGACCATTTGGTAACTACATAATGCCAATCATGATCGGTGCACGCGACATGGCTTTCCCTCGCCTAAACGCACTTAGCTTCTGGCTAATTGTCGCTGCTGCAATTCCACTTATTTGGGCGCAGTTTATCGGTGGAATATCAACTGGATGGTCGGCGTATAACCCACTGGCAAGTCAAGCACCTCTGGGAATGAATGGTTACATAATGTTTATCTGCATCTTTGCGATTTCAACCATGGTCGCCGGTGCAAACATAACAACAACAGTTGTTCGTATGCGTGCTCGTGGAATGACTTGGAACCGCACACCAATCTTTATTTATGGCGTAGTTGCTTCGGTTGCATTGGCACTTCCTGCATTCCCAGTATTTTTCCTTTCTCAAGTAATGTCAGGAATGGATCGAGCGCTCGGAACTTCTTTCTACAACACAGCGCTCGGCGGCAGTGGCTGGCTCTATGAAAATCTTTTCTGGATTATGGGCCATCCTGAGGTGTATGTAATTTTAATTCCAGCCGTTGCTGCACTCATGGAAATGGCTCCGGTCTTTACACGACGTCCACTATTTAGCTTTAACGTTGCGGTGATGGGAATTGCCGGAATCTGTGGTCTATCAGTTCTTGTTTGGGCTCACCATATGTACATAAGCGGTTGGGCCCCATTGCTAAATGCTCCATTTATGTTGACAACAGAGTTGATTTCGGTTCCTACAGGAATGCTCTTCTTAGTTCTCGTCGGAACTTTGTGGCGCGGCAGGCTTTGGATGACAGTTCCGACGTTGTCTATCTTCGCACTGCTTTGGAATTTCATGATCGGTGGAATCACCGGTATTTATCTATCTGACGTTCCAGCAGATGCTTTCTTACATGGATCAATGTTTGTTACTGCACACTTCCATTACACGCTAATGGGTGCAGGCCTCACAGGTGCAATTGCAGCTCTGATTTATTGGTTCCCTAAGATGACGGGAAAGATGCTTAACAAGCGCCTTTCATGGATTGCTTTCTGGTTAACCCAGATTGGCTTCAACGTTGCTTTTATTGGAATGTTCTTTGTTGGTCTACAAGGTCAACCTCGTCGCGTAGAAGCTTATGCTGACATTTTTAGCAAGGGCAATCTGATCACAACGATTGGCGCATTCACGATCATGGTCGGAATGCTTATTCTTCTGCACGCCGTTATCTCTTCATGGCGAAGTGGCGTTAAAGCGCCTATGAACCCATGGCATGCAAAGACTCTCGAATGGACTGTGGCTAATCCTGTTCCACTAGAAAACTTTGAGGTGCTACCAACTGTTACATCGGATGCATACGGATATGGAAGGAGCAAATAATGAGTCTCGATACACATGCAAACCCACATCACGAACACCCAGATGTTGTCGGTAGTCGCAATCGTTTAGGTGTAATCCTTATTCTGGTTGCCGATATTGCCTTCGCACTAAGCATCCTCTTTGTATATTTCTACTTAAAGGGTCAGAACGTTAATGACATGTGGCTTCCAAAAGCTACAGAAGATACTCCCGCAATAACTCCACTTTCTAGTTTGAGTTCTTGGTATGTAACCGCAATCGCTGCCTTTGGGTTGCTCGCACATCAATTTGGTTTACGTGGTGTTCGCGCTGCTAACCAAACACAGTTAAAGCTGGGTGGACTCGTAGCCCTAGTTGCTGCACTTGTAGCGACGGTTTATCAAAATATGCAGATTGCCAATGCGCCATTTACTTTCTATTCCGGCGCCTATGCCTCTTGTTATTACTTGATAACAATTTTAAATATGGTGCACTTAATCCTGACGGTATTCATCGCCTTCGGCAATTGGAACCGTTCAAGACTCGGTATCTATGCTCACGATCATTGGCATGTAGATATCGTCAATATTTGGTGGATTTGGATGACTGTGTCATCATTGCTCGGTGCATTCGCCCTCTCATTCGCCTAAAAATAGTTGGGTAGTTCTTTACCTAGCTCTTGGTGTTGTTTGGGGATGCTCCTTTATCTTCATCAAACTTGGCCTTGATTTTCTGACGCCATTTGGAGTCGCCTTTGGCAGGTGCGCACTCGGTGCTGCGACGTTATTAGCTTGGGCAAGGTATAAGAAAATCCCACTTCCAAAATCTGGAAAATTATGGGCACATCTGTGGGTGGTATCTCTCCTATTAAATGTGATCCCTGGTGTGCTCTTTGCTTTAGCCGAAACTGAAGTGACTTCAATTTTGGCTGGAATAATTAATGCGGTAACTCCACTGATGACGCTCATTGCAATTATGTTGGTTACAAGAGATGAGAAACCGAAGTTTTATCAGGTAATAGGTATTTTGATTGGCTTTATCGGAGTCTTAACCGTGCTTGGCGCGTGGAAAGGCATGGGAGAAAATCCGCTTTGGGCGGTATTGGTTTTACTCGCTGCTGTGACTTGCTACGGATTCTCTTTTCCGTACTCTCGTCGCTTTGTCTTGCCTCACAAATTACAACCAGAATCTATCGCCGCAGCTCAGGTAACAACTGGTGCGATCACGCTCTTACCTTTCTATCTTTTTGATGGAATCGCAAGAGATTATTACCGGCCTGGCCCAGTTTTTGCGATGTTGGCACTAGGCATATTCGGTAGC